>CALHKJ010000053.1 GCA_938033975.1 uncultured Saprospiraceae bacterium
GTACCTTGATGGTATTGCTAATTATATGACTCAAGAATATTTGGCGGATAAGTATCAAATGAATATTAAAGATGATAATCTTTTTATAAACGGGCGTTTACTTCCAAATGAAAAGATTGTACGAATGGTCAAGGACCTTGGTATTAATCAAGCTTTACTTTTTAATGAAGAATTGGTTGCTGCAAGAATTGATAGAAAACAATTGAATAGCATTCTTAGTGATGAGGAGCCTGGTCATCTTGATGGAACGGATATAAGTTCGCTAGAGGGCCTTGTTGAATACATTGATAGACCCTTTGATATTTTTTCTAAGAATGATCAGGAAATCAGAAAGGACTTTGATTTAATTACGAAAGATCGGAAGAGTCAAACTATTCCAAAGGAAGTAAGTTCTAAAGGATTTAAAATTTTTATTGAACCAGGTGCTGAAGTCGATCTTTGTAGATTGAATAGTTCGACTGGACCCATTTATATTGGTAAAAATGCAAAAATTTTAGATGCTGCTGTTATTCGAGGGCCTTTTGCATTGTGTGACAATGCCGTAGTAAAGATGAGTGCTAAGATCTATGGAGCTACTACTGTTGGGCCATATTGTAAGGTAGGGGGTGAAATAAAGAACTGCGTATTTCAAGCTAATTCAAATAAAAGCCATGATGGCTATTTGGGTAATTCTGTAATCGGACAATGGTGTAATTTAGGTGCAGATACCAATTGCTCTAATTTGAAAAACAATTATGCGGAGGTCAAATTGTGGGATTACTCTATTAATAGATTTGCACTTTCAGGTTTACAGTTTTGTGGCTTAATCATGGGTGACCATTCAAAATGTGGAATCAATACCATGTTTAATACAGGAACTGTAGTTGGGGTAAATTGTAATATTTACGGAAGTGGCTTCCCTAGAAATTTCATTCCATCATTTTCGTGGGGAGGAGCGAGTGGATATACTACCTATCAATTGGATAAGGCTTTTGAAACTGCAGAAAAAGTTTTATCAAGACGAGATCTAGAATTTGGTCAAGAGGACAAAAATATCATGAAGCACATATATGCTCAAAGTGCTCAATTTAGGAGCTGGGAAAAATAGCTCTCATGAAGAAGCCATTCTTAAAAAAGTTAATTAGTCATTTTCGAGAAGTAAAACTGGAAGAGACAGGGTCTGTCCATAATCCTTTGTTGTTGGTTTTACTTTATAAAGGCAGATATCAATTGTGTACTCAAACTGCAATTTATTCTTACGAGGATAAGTATGACAATTTCAAACAAGCTTTTGAAGAAATTCAAGTTGCCAATAAAAAGCTGGACAATGTTTTATTGCTTGGCCTAGGATTAGGTTCAATTCCATTTATGTTGGAAAAAATATTTGAGGTGAATACAGATTATGTGGCGGTAGAAATTGATGAAGTGATTTGTAAATTGGCAGAAAAATATATTTTGTCTGATTTAAAATCGAGTGTTCAAATATATCCAATTGATGCGATGAATTATTTTCAATGGTATGATCATAAATACGATATGATCGCGATGGATATTTTCCAGAGCGCAGAGGTACCTGCTGAGTTTGAAAGTCAAGAGTATTTCAAAACGATGGAATCAAGGATAAATGATGGAGGTATCATTTTGTATAATCGATTGGCGAATACAACTGTGGATGAGCAAAAAAATCGAAAATTTAAATCTGATTGGATGTCAGTATTTCCGAAAGGAGGTATAATTGATTGCAAAAACAACCTTATTTTTATTAATGATTTAGGGCATGTCTCTAAATAGTGTATAAAATCATATTTTAGCGCAAGGACAAAATTTTTAATCTCAAAAAAGACGATATGCTTACGATTAATATTTATCTAAAATTAGCTTTGATTGTACTCTTTCTAGGAGGAGGAATAGTTTTGTGGGGAATTTATGGATTTTGGTATTCCTTTATCTTCCTTCTGATTGGGATAGGACTATTAGCTAGTTACATATTATTAGGAACTGTTCAGTCTGCTTCAAACTTTATTCAAGAAGGAGATTTTGAAGGTGCAGATAAGCGATTGAATATGACCATCATGCCAAAGTGGTTATATGTAACTAACAGAGCAATCTTTAAAATATTGAAAGGAACTATTGCTTCACAAACTGGAGAACCTAAAGTAGCTGAAGGTTATTTTAATGAAGCTTTGGCATTGAAACTTCCAACAGATAACGAAAAAGGGATGGTCTTGATTCAATTGGCTTCTATCCATGCCAACAAAGGCAATATGACAGGGGCTAAAAATTACTTTAATCAAGCCAAAAAATTAAAAATCACCGAACCACAAATCAAAGAACAATTGACCTTTATTGAAAAGGCATTTAACCAAAATATGGCGAGTAGAAAAGCATCTCAAGGAATGGGAGGTAAAGGCGGAAGAAGAATGATGCAGCCAGGTGGAAAAAGAAGACGTCCAAAGATGAGATAAGAATGGCTGAGCCACTTAAAAATCGATACTCAAAAAAATTTTACCAGCACATTTCAGAAGTCTTTCATGATACCTTAGATGATTTTGACGAAAGTAAATATCTCAAACTCATCTTCAACAAGGAGTGGAAGACATTGGAGTTGAAAGACAGAATGAAACACTCAGCAAAGGTGCTTCATGAATTCTTGCCTGCTGATTTCTCCAAAGCTGCTAAGCTCATCATAAAATCTTGTAAGGAATTTCAGAAACGTGGTTATACAGATTACGGATTGGAATTCATGTTTTTCCCAGATTACATTGAGACTTTTGGAATGGATGACTTGAAGTCATCTCTAAAGGTGATGGAAAATATAACAGAACTTACAAGTTGTGAATTTGCCATAAGGCCCTTCATCATAAAGTATCCTAAAAAAGCAATGGATCAAATGCTAAGTTGGTCTAAGCACAAAAACTTGCATTTGCGCAGGTTAGCTTCGGAAGGAAGTCGACCAAGATTGCCTTGGGCAATTGCACTTCCTGAGTTTAAGAAAAACCCTAAAGCTGTATTGCCAATTTTGGAAAATCTGAAAGAAGATGAGTCAGAATATGTGCGAAGGTCTGTTGCCAATAATCTCAATGATATATCAAAAGATCACCCTGAGGTCTTACTCAAAATTGCTAAGAAATGGGCTGTAAACAATGATGATACTGCAGCTATAATCAAACATGCATCTCGAACCTTGTTCAAAGCAGGTGACCCTAGAATTATGTCCTTTTATGGATTGGATGTAAAAGATGTTTCTGTCGATAAGTTTAAAATATTGACACCAAAAATTAAGGTCGGGGACTATGTCAAATTTAGTTATGATTTGTCTACGCAAAAGAAAAAATATTTGCGACTTGAATATGCGATTTACTTCCTGATGAAAAATGGGAAACTTTCGAAAAAGGTATTTAAGATATCAGAGAAAGAGTACGATAAAGGCTCAACCACAAAGATTGAGAGAGGACATAGCTTTAAGTTAATCTCAACTCGTAATTATAACAAAGGTAAGCATGAGGTTTCTGTGATTGTTAATGGGGTAGAGTTTGGCAAACAAGAATTTGTTCTAAGCTAAGGTTTTACTAAAGTTTCACCAATAATTGGGTATATGAAACTAAGCTTTGCTTATTCGTTATTCTTACAAGGTAAATACCTGACTTAAAATTTTCAAGATCAATTTCTATTTGATTTTGAAGTATTCCCTTTCGCAGAACTTCTCCGTTTATATTAAATATTGAGAAATTATAATTACCTGAATTTTCGATGGTGATTTGTAATTTTTCAATCACAGGATTCGGAAATATTTGGAATTCAAATTTGTCAGTTTCAGATAAAGAACTAAGTAAATCAGCCCCGTCACAATCTTCGTCAATTCCATTATTAGCAATTTCTTCTGCATTGGGATTAATGTCAGGATTGCTGTCATCGCAATCTTGATCTGAATTGAATCCATCATTATCGTTATCAATTAATTCGATGAGACCATCACAGTTTTCGTCAAAGCCATTGTTTGGAATTTCATCAACTCCAGGATTGATGATTGGATTATTGTCATCACAGTCTTGATCAGAATTATAGCCATCATTGTCATTGTCAATTACTTCAGCAATTCCATCACAGTTTTCATCAATGCTATTATTTGGTACTTCTGTGGCATTTGGATTTATACTTACATTATTGTCATCACAATCTTGATCTGAATTGTATCCATCATTATCGTTGTCAATTACTTCGATAATGCCATCACAGTTTTCATCAGAACCATTATTTGGAATTTCTTGAACTCCTGGGTTTATAATTGGATTATTGTCATCGCAATCTTGATCTGAATTGAATCCATCATTGTCGTTGTCAATTACTTCGATGAGACCATCGCAGTTTTCGTCGATGCTGTTGTTGGGGATTTCTTGAGCTCCAGGATTGATATTGGGGTCGATGTCATTGCAGTCATCTGTTGTGTTGTATCCATCACCATCGGCATCAAAATTTAGGATGATGCCATCGCAATTTTCATCCACATCATTGTTGGGGATTTCATCAACTCCTGGGTTGATGAATGGATTTGATTCATCACAGTCTACATCCGAACTGAATCCATCATTGTCTGCATCAACGATTTGCACGATGCCATCACAATTTTCATCTATGTTATTGTTGACAATTTCTGGTGTTCCCGGATTTACATTTGGGTTATTGTCATCACAATCTTGGTCTGAGTTATATCCATCGTTATCGTTGTCAATGACTAAGGCGATACCATCACAATTTTCATCTATTGAATTGTTCGGAATTTCTGCTGAGCTTGGATTGATATTTGGATTCATATCATCGCAATCGTTGGCTAGATTGAAACCATCTTGATCAAGGTCATTGTCAAGTGTTGCTGCATTACAGTCATCATCAAAAGTATTATATGGTTGTTCTGTTTGACCAGGGAATATGCTTGAATTATTGTCATCGCAATCAATTGCATTATTGAATCCATCTTGGTCTAGGTCATCATCATGGGTAGCTGGATTACAGTCGTCATCGATGCCATTATATGGAATTTCAGTCATTGACGTATTGATTGTTGGGTTGAAATCATCACAGTCATTTGCGGAAGCGAAACCATCTTGGTCCAGATCATCATCAAGGGTAGCTGGATTGCAATCGTCATCTATATTATTATAAATTATTTCAGTATTACCTGGATTGATACTCGGATTATTATCATCACAATCACTCAATACATTGTATCCATCATTGTCATTATCTTGATTGCTAAATTCAGCATCGTAGAGTTCAAAATCAATTGTGAAAGTTTGGCCAGGGGAAAATATTACTTTTTTTGATTGAGGCGCATAGCCATTTGCGGAAGCGGTAATGATATAGCTACCATATTTTGCAACTCCTGTCTTATATTGGCCAGCTGCATTGGTGGTTTCTTGAGTTCCCATTAATTCAATACTGATCTGAGCGTTATTAATAACTGCCCCTGTCAAACCGTCAATCACCATGCCTTCCAGATAAGCTGCATGTTGGAAGTTGGGTTCCAAAACAAAAAGTCCATTTGAAATGTCAGAGGCAATGATAATGCCAGATGGAAAGAAAGGGTATACTCCCCAACACCCATCAAAACCAATAGCCTCTTCGAGGATTGTATCATAGCGACCAACATTGACTAAAATATCTGGACGAGTTGCATCGGTGACTACAAGGCCATCTGTATACCAAGAAGTGAATAAGAAGCCATCTCTATAGTGTGTATTGTGTGGAATGACATAGGGTTGATTTGTTTCGGAATTAATTTTATCTACTCTGTCAATATTGGTAAGGTCTGAAATATCATAAGCTTCAAGAAATGCGTTTTCTCTTTCGTCGGTAGTAAAAATATAGTTGCCATCATCAGATCCCCATGAATTGTGCGTGAATGAATTTGAAGTTTCAATTTCTCCAATTTTTTGTGGATTTGCTTTATTGCTAACATCAAAAATTAGTAGCTTACCTATAAATATTTGAGAGCTGAACATGATGTTGTTTTTGACAAAAATATCATGTGTGTACTGTGAATGTTCATGACCAATCAAGGGTGGTTCTTTGGGATTTATGTTGAGGTCAAAAAAGAGTGTGCCTCCTTCTACATTGCTACCGCAAACGTATAGAATCCCAAATTCATCTATAAAAATATTGTGAGCTGATAAAAGTCTTTGGTCAGAATTCATACTTGGTTCGTATACCTCGTATGTAATGTTGCTTACGTTGGTCATGTCGATAATCGTAATCCCATCTGTACCATTTTCAGAAACATGGTAGATATATTTATCAAAGGATTTTATATCATGCCAGGCACTACCTGGGACTGGTATGTTGGCAAGTAAGATTGGGTTTGAATGATCTTGAAGTGAAAAAATGAGTACATTTTCATAGTTTGCTATTACGGCGTATTCAATACCTTGATCATCTACATATCCCCATATATCGCTTGATTCATCTGAGAACTGGACGTTACTCAGTAAGCTTATATTGTTGTGATCTTGGGCAATTGTGTACTGGAAGGATAAGAACAATAATAGAGTTATGAAAATGGGATATTTTTTCAAGATTTTAGATTTATCCCAATTTTGTAACCTAACCATGCCATGGGAAGGTAAGCGAGAAGCAAATCAGTTGCATCAAACCAAGTAGGTGCATCCACCATAGTAGTCATCATAATGCCACCAATCAAAAAAAGTATACCAGGAATCATGGCAAGTTTGTAATGATGAGATGCTGCGTATCTGGCAATGACCATCGCAGCGAAAAGTGTCCCTAAAGCATGTGCCAAAAATACCATAGCAAAGTTGGCCGGCTTGAGTAATTTGATGTTGGCTGCCAAGTTTTCTGGGTCGGTCATATCTACACCTTCAGGGTAGGGAACAAGGTGATGACCATATTTAATAAGTAGTCCATTGACCATTCCGCCTAATACACAGCCAATGATGACCACAAGGATATTGCGTACTGTATTATTCATTTTTGTAGACCTATTGTTGAAAAACTATTGATACTAAGTTATCAAATCGTGTACGGAAATAAAAGTTTTGAAATATATATTATTGCTACTATTATGTAAGTGGTTGTAAAATTTATGTGGGCAGCGAAAAAATAAATTCTGACGTTATCTACATATCAAAACAGAACAACCATGAAAAAGACTTTCGTGCTTTTTTCAACAATCTTACTATGTACTAGTATAAGTTTTGACTGAGGCTTAGCTCGCTTTGCCTTAAGATTCCATTCCAGTATTTGAGAGAGCTGGATAGGTTTGTAATCAACAAGCAATGCTTTTTAATAAATATTCATAAGGTGAAAAGGGGGACCAGTTTTGGTTCCTCTTTTTTTATCTGAGAGTTGGGAGCCGAGACGTCTTTCGTCTTAAATCTAAAAACTAATCTCCCCAAGATTCATATTCACATTAACACCGATTGTCAAGTACTGTCTGTTTTGTAGAAACTCAGTATTAGAAGCATTGAAGCTGAATCCGTATTGAGCTTGGAATCTTACTTTTTCCGTTCCGAATCTGGCAGTCACTGCTGGTTCGATTAAAAAGTTACTTTTGTTTTCTGTCAAAAAAGCAACTTGATCTACACCATCGAAAATTAGATCTCCTTTTATGTTGGCATAATTAAGGCTTGAAATTCTCGAGGATAAACCTATAGAAAATCTATCATACATTTTGGCAATGCTTGGTTGTAAACTAAACCTCAAGGCAGTTGCTTCAATTTGTGGAAAATTAATTGAATCTGCTCTACTTGGGAAATGATTTTCAACAGCGCCTAAACCTATAATTGCATAAGTTTCAAATACAAGATCATCTCCGAATGGTTTGTAAAAGCCAGGTCCTCCTTCAAGAAGCCAACCTGAACCTCCATCGCCATTTTCCGTGTCTCTTGGTGCAAAGCGACTAAAGTTGGCTTGAGCAGCGAACTGATCTGTAAAGGCATAGCCAGCTTGTAATTCAAATTGATTCCCGTCAAGGTTAAGACTGAGATTGGCGTCTCCTTCATCTGAAAACATAGTCACTTGTTGTGTATTAGGAATGTAATATTTTGGTTGACAAGCGAATAAAGTAAATACTGAAAGAATGGCTGCTAATTTGAAAATCTTCATGATGATTTGAATTTGTATGAAATATACATCTAAGACTAAAAAGCACAGAATTTTGAGATAGAAAAATGATTGATATTCGAAAATTTCGACTTTAATCGAAAAAAAAGTCTTTTCGTCTATTAAATACTAAGTGACAAAGGAAAAGAGTTACATTCGAATATGTCATGAAAAAGTTTTTATTCCTATTTCTGGTTTTTCTTACTTCGTGTAAAGATTATGCTCCATTTGATTTGTCAAATGGAAATGTTGATTCAGTATTTAACGGATTGATGAAGGAGGCTATGAACGAGAGCCATAATAATGTACCAGGTCTAGGGGTTAGTGTCTATTGTGCTACTAAGCAAATAGATTTTGTAGGTGCAGTAGGCTATGATGCAAAAGATAGATCTTCCAAACTTGAAGTAGATCAGCCTTTTCGGATTGCCTCAATTACTAAGACTTTTGTCGCTGCCGCAATTCTCAAATTGCACGAGTTGGATAGCCTTTCGGTTTATGATCCAATTTCAAAATATATCTCTTCAGAGCATCAAGAAATACTTTCGATAGATGAATACGATCTAAATGAGATTACCATTCTTCATTGTCTGAATCACACTAGTGGACTTTATGATTATGCTATGGGAGGAAGTCCTTATGTTGGCATAGTAAAAGAAAATCCACAAAAGCGTTGGACTCGTACTGGGCAATTAGAATTTGCAGTGAAGCATGGATCAAAACTAGGAATGCCTGGAGAAAAATATGCTTACTCTGATACCGGATATATTTTACTTGGTGAAACAATTGAGAAATTCTACGACGGTGATCTTGCTGTTGGCCTTAAGGATCTGATTGGCTATGATAAGTTAGGAATGAAACATACCTGGTTAGAAACTTTGGAAGATGCTCCTGACAATGTAAAAAATCTTGTTAGAAGATATCTTGGAAGCTTGGATGCTGGTTCTTTTGATGCTAGTACAGATTTGTATGGTGGAGGAGGTTTGGTTTCTACAGTTGGTGATCTTAATAAATTTTTGAATGCTTTGTTTAACCAAAGAATTTTTGAAAAGAAAAGCACTCTGGAATTGATGTTGGAGAAACCAAAGTATGCTGATACATATGACACCACACAAGATAGACGGTACAAAGACTATAGACAGGGTCTTTGGAGGGTGAAAATAAACGGCGAAGATGTCTTCATGCATTCAGGTCTTTGGGGCACTCATATTCTTCATCAGCCAAGTAGTAACGCCACTGTTGTGGCAAATTTTACCAAAGGAGGAAGCGATCGCCTTCTCAAGAAACTTTTTATGTCTGTTCATTCATTACAATCGAATCATTAGGTGGCTATTATTCAATTAAAAAATATTGATTTTGCATACCGCAAAAATGAACCGGTGCTGAAGGATGTAAATCTAAATGTACCAGAGGGTAGTATCTATGGATTTCTTGGTCCAAATGGTGCGGGAAAAAGCACAACATTGAGATTAATCCTTGCCTTAATGAAACCAAAGGCAGGCACTATCTCTTTATTCGGTGAAGATATTAATAGCACCTATCCGTCTTATCTGAAAAGGGTAGGCTCTCTGATTGAATCAGCCTCATTGTATGGTCATCTATCTGCAACTGACAATTTAAAGATTGCAGCAAAATATTTTAATACAGCTCAACAACAGATTCCGCTGATTTTGGAAAAGGTAAAATTGAGCCATGTAGGAAAGAAGAAGACCAAGAATTTTTCAACGGGAATGAAACAACGATTAGGTTTGGCAATGTCGTTATTACATGATCCAAAATTGTTGATTTTGGATGAACCAACCAATGGACTTGATCCAAATGGTATCATAGAACTTCGACAGATCTTAAAGGCCTTGAATGAGGATGGAAAGACGATTTTACTCTCCAGTCATATTTTGTCTGAGGTTGAAAAAATTGTTGATCATCTTGGTATTATTAACAATGGCGCAATAGTTTTTGAAGGAAGTCTAGAAACCTTGCAGGAATTGAGAGGCAAAAATATAGAGGTAAAAATTAAAGTTTCGGATGTTGAAAAGGCTATCCAAGTGCTAGGTGATTATAAGCTTAAAAATATAGAAGACAAATCATTTATGATGGCACTCTCTGATTCTTCTTTGCTACCAGAGATTGCCAAAAAATTGGTTGCAAATAATATTGACATTTATGAATTGAGCCCGCAGAGTAATGATCTTGAAAATATATTCTTAAATGTGACCCAAAATTCATGAGTTTCATTAGATCCATATCGGCTGAATTGATGAAGTTGCGCTATGCTCCTATTTTATGGTTGTGCTTCTTTGTTCTGTTTATGATCATAGGCTTAGTCTTTATATCTAGTTATTTGGACCAAGCAAATATTGTACAACTAGGCAGGAATCCATGGGAGCGACATATGGGAGGAGCTTTGGGTATGTATGCGGTTGCAATTTTGTCACCTTTCATTGTGATGTTGGTGAGTACTTCTGTGTTTATAGAAAATCATTCCTTAGGTTGGAAATTTGCTTATAGCACTCCAAGAAGTAGATCCCATATTTTTTACGCAAAGTTGCTTGCGATCTTAATTATTTTGGTTTGCGTTACAGCCATCTTGCTCTTACTTAATATATTGCTTGCGTATTTTCTTGATTTTCTCCTTCCGGAAATAGAGTTTCGTTATCATAAATTGGATCTAGCTCAAGCAATGACGGGTTACATTCATGTCGTGATTTCAGCCCTTGGTGTTCTTGGAATTCAATATTTTTTGAGCTTACGATTTAAAGGATTTTTGGTTCCAATGAGTTTTGGAGTCCTAGCATTTATTGTTGGAATTATCGCTGGGTCTATGAATAAACCTTTTGTATTGTACTACCCCTATTCTTATCCAAATATAGTCCGTGACCATCGTATGTTCACTATAGATAACATTGGAATTACACAGCATGGTTGGTTCAACAATGTAGAGCTATTGAGTATTCTTGTTTTTGTTGTTTTTATTGCTTTCGCAAATTTCCTTGAGGTACGTAAGGATGTTAGTTGATCAAATTGTTATACTTGTCTTCGGTTATTAAAGAATTTTTTCTTCAATACATATGCTTCCTACTACCATTTCATAAACTTCAAAACAATGTTGTTTTTCTCTACTCTTAGATGGATAAAATGTATGCCTTGATCCAAACTGGAAATATCAATGGAGTTGGGTCCATTAAATTTTGCAAACTGTGATTGCCCAATCGCAGAAGTGATTTGAACAAATTCTAATTTTGAGAGATCCTCAATGCCTTGAATTGTAATTTCGTTATTGGCAGGATTTGGATATACAATTGGAGCAAGTTCGTTTTCTGTCGTTTCAGTACTATTCGGTTCATTGTATGTGTAAATTATAATTCTGTTTGCATCAAGACCAGAGTTATTAATTAAATAAATGACTTTACCATCTGGCGATATTGCAATATCTCTTAATCGACCATTTAAATCTTGATCTTCACCAAAAAACTTTTTGGGATTGACATTGTCAGGGGTAGATGGTACTAGCTGACCATTATCTTGAAGCTTGAACTGATAAACTTCTCGATCGGTTGTGGCACCTTTTTTAAGTGTTACAACAAGCAAACTGTTTTCCCATTCTGGGATCATGTCACTGCCATAGAATATACCATCTGATGGAGCAACTGTGCACCAGTTTAGACCATTACTTGAGCTTGCTGGAATAGTGCACCAAGTATAGATAGGTTCTATTAAGTTATCATCATTGACTAATGGATTGGATATATAGTTAGCTACATAATCAGCTTCTCCTACCAAACTATTATCATTATGAAAGCCTCTGACATCTTTCCAGCCGTAGTTCATTCCCTTACGTAATATATTTATTTCATCATCTGTGTCATCACCATGTTCAATCAAATAAATTATTTCTGTGTTAGGATTATAAATTAGTCCTTGAGGATTTCTATGTCCTCTGGTATAAAATGAATTATTTGGAATTGGATTATCTGCTGGTATTGATCCATCCATATTGAATCGAAGAACCTTTCCATTCTGCGTATTGACATCTTGCGCAAAATTATTGGGATTGGAAAATGGTGGATCGTAACAATCTCCACTTAACTCAGATCTTCCATTATCTCCAACTGTCAATATCAAATAATTATTCCCTTCTTGTTCGATCGCCATCAATCTACCTCCAAGATGATCGTAGCCAGTTGGTAGGTTATTGACAATGTTTGTATCTGCTACAACTTCATTATTGACTGCGTCCCATTGCAATCTTTTTATTCTGAATTTGGTAGCTGGTTCTTCTTCAGTTCCGCTATTGTATGAATGAACAAAATATAGAAAAGACTTATCAGTATCGGTGAAGTTTGGATGAAGAGCCATCCCAAGAGTGCCTTTTCCGATACGCAGTCCTGGACAAAGCTCAGATTCCTCTAAATCTGATCCGTCAAAATAATCAGGTGCTATGTATATGAGCTCCTTTTCTCCAGTTGTTGGATCAATTCTTATAATTTTTCCTTCACTTTCAGATAACCAAAGAAAATCATCCGGTCCATATATTATTTCCCAAGGTTTTACAAGCTCAGGATTCAACTCCGTACGAGTGAATGATTGTCCAAAGCTTATAGTTAGCACTGTATAAAAGCAGGTAATACTTAAAAGGAGAAGTCGTTTCATACTATAAGAAATTTATGTGAGTAGCTAAGTTGAATATAGCTAAAAGACAAGAATAACTATTATTTATATAACAGAATAAGAGTTTAAGTCTTTACGCACATAAGCGATGGCGGCTATTGTTACTCCCTAAGCAAAGAGCTGTCTAGTTTGGTAATTGATTTGGAATGTCAAGCTAAGGGTCCTCAAGATCGATATCTATAAATTGAAAATAAAAGAATTAAATATACCTTTAAGAGAGTATTTGTTTATTCATTTGCTCTTCCATTTTCTCAATAGTCGATTTTTTAAAGACGCTTACTCAAAATAATTTTACGCTTACTATTTATCATTTGGCAGTTGCCCAATATGATGAGTATGAAATTTTCTTTGGACTAATTTGAGATAAATTTTTAGTTATGAAACGTATACCAGCTCTACTTTGCATTTTAACTTTGCTTTTTGCTTCTTGTAAAAAGAGCAATGAAATTAGTCCTTCAATAACTGATAGGAGTACGGTCAGTGAGTATTCACCTATGGTTTTGTCTGTCAAAGATGAATTCTATGTAAAGTTTTCCAAAGATTATATCACTGAGCAAGATGTGAATTCTGAGGTTTCATCTGATTTGATTTCTATCGAACCGAAAACAAAAGGTAAGGCAATCTGGGAAGATGAACGTACCATTGTTTTTGTGCCAGATGGCCAATGGCTCTATGAAACAAATTACAAGGTATTTGTTGATACCGATAAAATGTTTGGATCTGGCAAGAAAAGCATGATCACTTTTAAGACCAATAAACTTAGCGCAAATTTGTCTGTTGGTACAATGCAATATAATGCAAGCACAGAGGGGACAAGTATTGAGCTAAAGGGAATAGTAGATATGTCTGATTTTTTGGACCCAACTTCTGTTGAGAAATCTATAGAAATCAGCCAAGCAGGCAACGATGATCTTTCTATTGAATGGCAACATTCTACAGTGGGTTTCAAACACAATTTTATAATAAAAGGAATAAAACGCTTTGAAGAGGAATCTGAAGTAGTGATTACTGGAAGAAAAGTAAAACCAATTTCATTGATTGAGCCAGAAACAAGAAAGGTTGGTATTCCAGCCAAACAACAATTTAGTTTTATTGATTCAAAAATTCCAACTCCGTCTGCTGGATATATAGAATTGGTTTTTTCTGATCCTGTTGACAAGAATCAAAATCTTGATGGCCTTATTAGAGTTCAAGACTCGAAGTCAGCATTGAAGTTTGACATAGATAGGAATATAATTAAAGTGTATCCAACGCCTTTTCCAAAGAAAAATGTAAGCATTAATATTGAGGAAGATGTGAAGTCAATAGAAGGCAAGGAGATGACAAAGAACTATACCTCAATCATTGAGATTATTCCACTAAAGCCAAAACTAAGATTTGTCAGTACAGGGAATATTCTTCCACATGTTGGTTCTGCAATTTTGGCCTTTGAAACTCAAGAATTAAGTGCCGTTGATGTTGAAGTGTTTAAAATTTATGAAAACAACATTCAAGAGTTTTTTCAGTCAAAAAGTATTGATAGGTCTGGAAGTTCTCGTACTGTTGGTGAGGTAGTATTCTTAGAAAAAATCGAATTAGGAAATCTAAGTTCTGAACAAGTTGCAGATGGGTGGTCGCGATATGCTTTGAATATTGATTACTTCAAAGATGCTGATCCAGCAGCAGTTTATGAAGTGCGACTAGGTTTCCAAAAGTCATACAGCAACTATAGTAATTGTGATAACGAAATTGATGAAGAATCTATCAGCTTTGATCCTGAGTCTGACATGTTTACTCGATATTATCAATATCCAGATATGGAATGGGATCATTATGAGGATCCTTGCTATCCAGCCTATTATACAAGTCGAAATTTTGTTAGAAAAAATATTCTTGTTTCCAATCTTGGATTGGTGGCAAAGGCTACTGAGGGTAAAGGATTAAATATTTACGCAAGTGATCTAAGAAGCGCACAACCAATAAATGGTGTAAAGGTGAATCTGTATACTCAAGCTAAGCAACTTATTGGAACTGTACAAACTGATAGTCAAGGAATGGCTTACCTAGAAGATGCTGACGATGTTTTTTTTATTGTCGCAAACAATCAACGTGAGTATTCTTATCTGACGATTATGAACAATCGAAAATTGGAAACAAGTCAGTTTGATGTCTCTGGAGTAAATTATGAAAAGGGCATCAATGGATATTTCTATGGCGAGAGAGGAGTGTGGAGACCTGGAGATACTATTTTCCTTTCCTTTATGTTAGAAGACGCTGAAAAAGTACTTCCTAAAGATCATCCTGTCAAATTAAATATTTTCAACTCAAGAGGAGTCTTGCATTCAAGTAATACGAAGTTGGATAACATTGATGGACTTTACGTTTTCCCAATTGTAACAACGCATACAGATCCGACTGGAAATTGGAGGGCTGAAGCAAACATTGGAAATTATACCTTCCGGAAAAAATTGAAAGTAGAGACCATAAAACCTAATAGGCTAAAAATCAGACATGATCTGGCAAATGAAAAATTATATGATCTCAAGAATGATAAAATTGAAATAAATTCAACTTGGCTGATGGGGACTCCTGCTTCTGGATTGAAGGCGAAGGTAGAAGCAAATATCAATTCGGTTGACCCAGAATTTGAAAATTATAAAGAGTACGAGTTTGTTGATCCTGCAAGAAAAATTAACTCAAGTAATATTGTTGTATTTGATGGGACGCTTGATGAGGATGGCCTTGGTTCTTTTAAATTTGATTTAGATAAAAATGAAAGTTTTCCAGGGAATATTAAAGCAAATCTGAATACTAGAGTATTTGAAAAAAGCGGAAATTATAGCAACTATTATTCTGCCAATATCCTGTATCCTTATCAAAGCTATGCAGGTGTAAAATTACCAAAATCACGTTGGGGGAGAAATTACATTTCTTCTCAAACAGGAACACAAATTGAATTTGTGTCGGTAGATGCAAAAGGAAAAGCCAAGGCTAATCGGAAATTAAAAGTTGGAATTTACGAAAGTAGATGGTCTTGGTGGTACAATCGTTCTGATAGAAATATTTACAAATACAATTCGGATAAACATTATGGAGCATTGGATACTTTTACTGTGGTCACCAACGCACAAGGAGTAGCTAGTTACAATACAGATTTTGGTGATATTTATGGGAATTATATGATCCGTGTTTGTGATGAAGTAAGTGGACATTGCAGTGGTGAGTTTTTCTACACAGGGAGTTGGGGCTCAACGATGGAGGAGGATAATTCTATGACTAAATTGACAATTAGTAAGGATGCAGATACTTACAAAGTAGGAGATGAAGTAAAGCTAAGTTTTCCGTCTAGTGCCGATGCAAACATTCTTGTTACCATAGAATCTGTAAATGGCGTCTTGCGATCAGAATGGCTTCCTAGCCAAGGTGAGAAAACTGAATTTAGCTTCATTGCAAGTGAAGATATGTTGCCCAATATTTATGTAAATGTGAATATGATTCAGACGTGGGAAAGAGAAAATGACCTACCGATAAGGATGTATGGCATTGTCCCGATTGAAATCAATGATCCCCAAAAAGTATTGGAGCCAGTTATTCAGGCAAATGAGGTGTTTAAGCCAAATAGTAAGGTGGATGTGCGTATATCTGAGTCAAACGGAAGAGCGATGGCTTACACAATCGCTATGATTGATGAAGGCTTGCTGGATTTGACAAACTATAAAAAACCCGAACCTCTTGATCATTTCTATGCAAAGCAGGCATTGGGGGTAAGGACTTGGGATATGTATGATGACGTGATAAACAAGAATGGAGGTGAAATCGAAAAGATAATTTCAGTTGGTGGTGATGGAGAAAATTTGGAAGGAGCAGCGAAGGCCAATGCCAATCGATTTATTCCTGTAGTTCATTTTGATGGTCCGTTTTATTTAGAAGGTGGGGCAAGTAAAACTCATAAGATTGATATTCCAAATTACATGGGTTCAGTGAAGTTGGTGGTTGTCGCAAAAAGTGAAAGTAGTTATGGTAGCTCAGAGAAAGTTGTACCAGTGAAAAAAGAATTGATGCTCTTGACAACTTTTCCGAGAGTTCTCACCTTGGGTGATCAGGTAGCAATACCTGTCAATACTTTTTGGACTGAAAATCGGCAAACCAATGTTTCTCTAAATATGAAAAGCAATGAGGTAGTGACGCCAGTAAGATCGGAAGCTAATGTAAGCTTTGAAAAAGCTGGCGATAAGATTGCAACATTACTTGCTGATGTTGGTGAAAAAGAAGGAATTGCTGAATTTAGAATCGAAGGCTTAGCTGGAGGATTTTCAAGTTTTGATGAGCTTGAAATTGACGTTAGAAATCCTAATCCGATTGAATCAAAAGTTTCTGATTTTTTATTGGCTGGTGGTGAATCGATAACTGATGTGGTGAACCGATTTGGATTGGAAGGAAGTCAGTCTGCGACCTTAGAGGTAAGTAGATTGCCATCCTTGAATCTTGAAAGCCGCATGGGCTATCTTATAAGATATCCATATGGTTGTTTGGAGCAAACCGTTTCTTCTGTTTTTCCTCAGCTGTTTTTGGATGAGCTCACAGAGTTGCCAGAAATCAAAAAGCGAGAAATTGATAGAAATATTTCTGTGGCAATAAAAAAATTGAGATCCTATCAACGTGTTGGTAGATTTAATTACTGGAGGGGCGGCTCTTATTATCATAACTGGAGTGATATCTATGCAGCACATTTTTTACATGAAGCATCACTAAAGGGATATCATGTTGGGTCAAGTGTATTAGAGAATTGGATTGAATATCATGATGAGATCGCAGGTCAATTTGATAATAAGAACGCTGAGTTATATGAGTATGACATACAAGCATATCGTCTGTATGTTTTAGCCCTCACGGGAAATGCCAATACAGGTGCTATGAATAGGTTACGTGGCGTCGGAAAAATGCGTGATAGAGCCAAATTTTTATTGGCAGCTGCTTATGGGCGAATTGGTCAATCATCAGTCGGACTGAGTGTACTTGAGGAAGTATCCTTGGATATTGATGATGTGGAATACTACCATTATAGTTTTAGTTCGACTATGAGAGATCAAGCCATTGCTACTCTAGCTATGATGGAGTTGGGGAATCCAAGTAGTACGATAAATGTTATCAAGGATATGGCTGAAAAATTGAGAAGTTCTGAATGGTACAGCACGCATTCTATTGCTTTTACCTTGATGTCAATTGCAAAGATTGCCAATGAGGGTGAAAAACAACAATTGAATTATAGCATTGCAATTAACTCGGCTTCCAGCAGAGAAGTTGTTTCTGATGAGGTAATTGATATTTATGATTTGGCATTGGTTGATCAATCCAAATTTAGTGTAGTAAATAATGGGGCGGGTGTCATTTACGTAAGTGTCATCAATACTGGTAAACAAAAACCCGGTGAAATAAAGTCAAGAAATGATAATTTGAAACTCACTGTAGCTTACTACGGCGAAAATGGTGAATCGATTGATCACAAAAATCTTGTGCAAGGAACAGATTTCAAAGCAGTAGTTAAGATAAATAATCCAGGCACTGCTAGTAGCGCAATAGATGATTTGGCGCTTACGCAAATATTTCCCTCTGGTTGGGAAATCCGGACTGGTGGTTTGTCAAATGAACAAGTTGATGAAAATTATCAATATCAAGAGGTGAGAGATGATCGAGTGAATACATTTTTTGGAATTAATAGATCGAGAAGTATGACTTTTGAAGTTAAGTTGAATGCAGCATATGTAGGTGATTATTATTTGCCTCCTACTACCTGTAGTTCAATGTATAATAATAGAATCCATGCGAATTCTGCTAGCGATAGAGTAAAGGTAATTGCAAAGAAATGAAAAGGCTGATTTACATATTATTGGTTTTTAAACTCTTGCTTGCTATTGGGTGTTTTTTGAAAATTGACATTCAAAATGCATTCGAGGACAAAAACAGTACAGTTCTTTTTGATAAGCAAGGAAGATTGTTAGGTGCTCAGATTGCAACCGATGATCAATGGCGTTTTCCTTTGATTGATAGTCTTCCCATCAGATATGAAAAAGCTTTATTGAGTTTTGAAGATAAGCGATACTACAAACACCCGGGAGTAGATGTGTTTTCGATTTTGAGAGCAATGAAAAGCAATATAATAGAAAGGAAAATTGTCAGTGGTGCAAGTACCATTACTATGCAATTGATGCGTCTTTCTCGAGATAGAGATTCAAGGAGTCTTAAGCAGAAGATAGTGGAAAGTTATTTGGCACTTATATATACAGCTAAATATGACAAAGAAACCATATTGAGATACTACGCTACACATGCTCCATTTGGTGGTAATGTGGTTGGGGTTGAGACAGCGGCTTGGAGATATTTCGGTAGGGGAGTTTATGATTTATCTTGGGCAGAAGCTTCCACCTTGGCTGTGTTGCCTAATAGTCCTGCCTTGATGCATCCTGGTAAAAACCGAGAAGCATTAAAGGCCAAAAGAGATCGACTGTTGACAAAATTATTGCAAGAGGGTACGATTGATTCAGTAGAGTATAGTTTGGGAATTGCGGAAGCTTTGCCTGCGGCTCCTAAAGCTATACCAAATTTGGCTAGTCATTACCTTGAAAAATGTAAAGTTGAAAACCCTGGGACATCAAAATTTGTAAGTAAAATTGATTTCCATTTACAGAAAAATATCGCATCGATATTAAAAATGCATGAGGCATTTAATGTTGAAAAAGGAATCCATAATGCAAGTGTAATCATCAGAGAAAATCAAACAGGAGATATCATCAGTTACATAGGAAATACAGATGGTCATAAAAAATCAAAGTACAATGATATGGCCATCACACCTCGTAGTACTGGTTCGATTTTGAAGCCTCTATTGTATGCTTGTAGTTTGGAGGAATCATTACTTACGCCAAAACAGTTGTTGACTGATGTACCAATCCAAGTGGACGGATTCCAACCAAAAAATTACGACAAAAACTATCGTGGTTTGGTGCCTGCAGATGAAGCCTTAAGTAAGTCTTTGAATATTCCATTTGTACTTATGTTGCAAAAGTATGGTGTAGATCGCTTTATTAGTCGATTGCATGATTTTGAATTTAGCACTATTGATAAATCGGCTGATCATTATGGTTTGTCATTGATTTTAGGTGGAGCTGAGGTTACACTAGAGGAATTGACAAATGCCTATGCTACTCTTGGCAAGTTGGTGACAAATTCCGGCCCAAAAAATATTGTACATTCTACTACTGCCTACCATATGTTTGAAGCTATGACAGGTCTGAAGAGGCCTAATGAAGATCACTTTTGGGAGAGCTTTGAATCCTCAGGAAAATTTGCTTGGAAGACAGGTACTTCGTTTGGGAATAGAGATGCGTGGGCTATTGGGGTATGTCCGAAGTATACAATTGGAGTATGGGTAGGAAATTCTGATGGTGAAGCTAGACCTGATATTATTGGTTCTTCATTGGCAGGACCGATTTTATTCGATGTTGTTCATGGACTTGATGATGTTACTGAATTTCAGGAACCATTAAAAGAGATGCAGGAAATGGTTTTATGTAAAAAGTCAGGAATGAAATCAAACTATGCATGTAGTGAAAAAATTGTTTCTTATTTATCTCCCTCTCTTGATCAAACATCAGTCTGTAACTTTCACGAAAAAATTCACCTAGACTCAAGCAAAAGTTATAGAGTAACTAACGATTGTTATCCTGATGCAAGGGATACAAGTTGGTTTGTTGTCTCTCCTAAACAAGCACTCTATTTAAAGCGATTTGATCCGACCTATCAAGCTATACCACCAGTACATATGGATTGTATTCAAAGTAAAGATGATCAGCAACTAGACATTGTTTATCCACAGGAAAAATCAAGTTTTGCGATACCAAAGAATCTAAAGAATCAAAAAGAAAGTATTGTTTGTGAGGTAGCTCATCAATCTCCAAACACCCGTGTTTATTGGCATCTGAACGATGAATATTTAGGAATGACTGAGGAATTTCATAAAATTTCGATTAATTCTGGAATTGGTAGACACAAATTATACGTTATAGATGAGCATGGTCGTTATGATGAAACAGTTTTTGAAATAATAAAATAGAAATATGGTTTGTCTTACAATATTTTTAATTTCTCGACTCATTGTTTTAGTAAGAAGAAAGAAAGCACCTAAAGTTGAGGATCTTTTTTAAATTTCTCTTATATCACTTCTATCCAAAATTATCGTCCTCTAACAACACGTCACTAAAAAGATGGCTTAACACCTATTTTGAACAACTTAACACCTTGTAAGTTTTGGTTATAAATTAACGAGTTAAAGTTTGTAATATTGAGGTGCATTCAATGCAACTCCATGAAAGCAATTATTATAGAAGACGACATTAGCGCTGCCATAGAATATGAGCAAATTTTATCAGAGTGCGGAATTGAAAAGGTTTCGGTTTTCAATAATTATGTAGAAGCTGAAGAGAATATTAAAATTCAAAGTCCTGATATAACTATCCTTGATGTTTTTCTTAAAGACCAATCAAGTCTAGACTTGATTCCACTTTTGAAAGAAAAAACTAGTGATATAATTCTTGTTACAGGCTTTCCAAAAGATGAATTAAGGCAAGTTGCAGTTGATTTTGATGTTATTAATTTTTTACCCAAGCCGGTAAATCCTCATACTCTTAAATTTCAAATTCAAGTTATCGCAAAGCGTCGTGCTGCTGAGATGCATGAATCTTTTTGCTTCGTAAAATCGAAAAATAACTACAAGCGCATTGCTTATAACCAAATTCATTTTTTAGAGACAGAAGGTAATTATACAAGTATTTATACGGGTAATGATAAGTATATTTTGAAGAAATCTTTGAAGAATGTCTCCTCCGAACTACCGACCAAAATATTTACCAGAGTCCATCGTAACTATATGATTAATAACAATCATGTCAAAAACTTGGACTTAAAGAACAATAATATTGAGATGCCGAATGATAAAATAATATTGGTGGGGGGGAAATATAGAAATGATATTAAAAAGGCAATAGGTGATAAATTCAATGTCATTTAAGCTTGATTTAGTAGTTATTGGAACATTTTCACTATTTAGAAGTTGTATTATTGTTAATTTCGGCCATTAGATTGACCCATTCAATCAAATGTCCTATCTTAAATTTATTAATTGAAATAAAATCTCCTTGCAGCAATTTTGTTTGAGAGAGTAAAATAAAATTGAGTTTTCTAATAAGGGTTTTCCACTTTGGAGAGCCTTTTTTTATG
>CALHKJ010000054.1 GCA_938033975.1 uncultured Saprospiraceae bacterium
CCTGATATCAATCAGCTGATTAAGATATCAGAAAACACAGAAGTACAACAGACCGGAGAGCTTGTCTGGACAGAACCGGCCTTCCCCACCCAATTGGATGATGTGACTGTATTCTTTGATGCTTCTCAAGGCAATGGGGCACTCGCAGGATTTACGGGTGATGTCTACGCACACACTGGAGTAATTACGAGCGCATCAACAAGCCCAACTGATTGGCAGCAAGTGCAAGGAAATTGGGGGACTGCTGATGCAAACACTTTGATGAATTCTGAGGGAGATAACATATACTCATTAAGTTATAATATCGAGGACTATTACGGAATCAACCCAGGTGAAATCGTAGAAGAACTGGCATTTGTATTTAGAAATAGCAATGGAAGTATTGTCGGAAGAGATACAGATGGTAGTGACATTTATTTAGAAATTTTCCCACCTAATGAGGGCTTACTAGCCAACCTAATCAATCCAAAAGAAAATACAATCATTGATTTGGGTTCAATCTTAGAAGTTGAACTGCAATTAAGTACAATTGCGAGTGTTAGTATCACTGACAACGGAGTTAATGTATATGATCAGACCACGGACTTTGTTGATTTTGATTTATCACCAACAGAGCTTGGGCTACACACCTTGCAATTTGCCATTACTGATGGGACAGATACAATAAACATTGAAAGAAATTACTTTGTACTAGATCCAAATGAAAATTTTGAAAATCCACCTATCGGAACTCAGAATGGATTGAACTACGGCAGTGATTCAACATTCATTTTTCAATTGACAGCACCTGGAAAAAAGCATGTCTTTTTACTGTGTCCTGAAAACAACTACAATGTTGATATCAATCAGAAATTAAAAAAATCCGAGGATCAAAATACCTACTGGATAGAGCTTCCAAAATCAATATTTGAAAACGGTAAAAATTCATATCAATACCTTGTGGATGGCGAGATTGTAATTGCTGATCCATTTGCAACCGTGGTACTAGATCCTTGGAATGATGACAATGTTCCATCAGATGTGATGGCAACTCTTCCTGACTACCCCACTGGATTGACAAGCGGAATTGTAACTGCTTTTGATTTGGAAAAAGAAAACTTTGATTGGGAAGATGAATCATTTGAAAAGCCTATTCAAACCAATCTCATTATTTATGAAATAATGATGAGGGATTTCTTGCAGGACAAAAATTACAAATCACTTATTGACACTTTAGATTATCTCGATAGACTTGGAGTTACTGCCATCGAATTGATGCCTATTTCCGAATTTGAAGGAAATCAAAGTTGGGGATATAATCCAAGTTTCCACATGGCTGTAGATAAATATTACGGAAGCAGAACTCAGCTTAAAACAGTTATCAACGAAGCGCATAAGAGAGGCATCGCTGTTATCTTGGATGTTGTGTTCAATCATGCCTTTTCTCAAAGCCCACTTTGTCAGTTGTATTGGAATCCAACGGACTTTCAACCTTCAGCAGAAAATGTCTATCTCAATGAAACACCAAGACATCCCTTTAATGTAGGTTATGACTTCAATCATGAAAGTGAATTTACAAAGGAATGGGTCAAGCAGGTTTTGAGTTATTGGATTGAAGAATTTCATTTCGATGGATTCAGATTTGATCTTTCAAAAGGACTAACACAGAAATTTTCAGGAAATAATGCTGAGGCTATGTCTCAGTTTGATTTCACGAGAGTAAGTATACTGAAAGATTATGCTGATCATATTTGGATGCATAGTGAAGATGCTTATGTAATCATGGAGCATTTTGCCGTCAACTCAGAAGAGCAAAATTTATCAGACTATGGTATGATGTTGTGGGGCAATACTTCTTTCGAATTTGCGGAAGCAGCGATGGGTTACGGCTCTAGTTTAGATTGGGCAGATTATAGTGAAAGAGATTGGAATGACCCTCATCTAATTTCCTATATGGAATCCCACGATGAAGAAAGAATGGCATACAAACTCCAAGAATTTGGAAATGGCAATTCAGAATACAACACTAAGGATATTGAAATCGGCATGAAGCGAATCGCTGCTGCCAGCGCAATTTACTTTACCCTACCTGGACCCAAAATGCTTTGGCAATTTGGAGAGCTTGGTTATGATTTTTCAATCAATAGATGCACTAGTGGTGCCATTAATCCAGATTGTAGACTTGACCCCAAACCAGTGCGTTGGGATTACCAAGAAGAAAGTAACAGATCAGAATTATACGATCGGGTTGCTGCTTTGAGCCATTTAAAAAATAGCTACCCCGAAGTTTTTACTGAAGGAGATCATACTTTTTATGATTCAAACTCATTTGTCAAATCTGTAAAGATTACTCACTCCAACCTCAATGTTATCAGCTTGGCTAACTTTAGAATTTCAAACTCTGAAGTCAATCCAAGATTCCACAATGAAGGGACTTGGTATGAGTATTTTTCTGGACAAGAAATTGAAGTGACAGACATCAATGCCACAATGGATTTTGGACCAGGAGAATACAGAATTTATACTTCTGAAAGAATCAGTCCACCAGATGGATTTTTTACTTCTGTAAATGAATTCAATTCTTTAGAAGGATCAGTGTTTCCAAATCCAATTCAGATTGGAGAACAATTACACATTCAATTTGATCAGTC
>CALHKJ010000055.1 GCA_938033975.1 uncultured Saprospiraceae bacterium
ATGTTGTCAGAGCTGAAGTACCTAAGATGAAACTTGATGATGTATTTGTCAAAAAAGATGACATTGCAATTGCCATCAAAACAGAAGTTGAAGAAGCTATGAATGCCTATGGTTTTGGAATCATAAAAGCATTGGTCACTGATATTGATCCTGACCAATTAGTCAAAGAATCAATGAATAGAATTAATGCAGCGGAAAGAGAAAAAATAGCTGCAGAATATGATGGTGAAGCAGAAAGGATAAGAATTGTAGCCAAAGCAAAGGCCGAAGCTGAGAGTAAAAGATTACAGGGCCAAGGTATTGCAGACCAAAGAAGAGAAATTGCAAGAGGTCTTGAAGAATCAGTAGAAGTTCTAAACAATGCTGGGATCAACTCTCAGGAAGCTTCTGCACTCATTGTTATCACACAACACTATGACACCATGCAGGCAATGGGTGAAGCTACCAATAGCAATATGATTCTATTGCCTAACTCACCTACTGCGGCTTCGGACATGCTGACGCAACTGGTATCAAGCTTTGCTGCAAGTGAGCGAATTGGCGAAATGATGAAAGAAAAGAAAAAAAATCCGGACAAGTTATTGAGATAACTTATGCTTCATTTATATCGTTCCAAGTTTTATATAGAGACTCTTGTTTTGGACGATTATCTGGCACCAATCTAAGTGGTTCTACCTGCCTTAGACTATCATGACAATCTTGAGGCAGTGTTTGGTATAACTTGGTGCCTTTGGTTTTCCAATCCAGCATTTGATCAGATACTTTTTTTATGATTTTGTATGGATTCCCAACTACCAAACTTCTATTGGGTATCAATGCATTTGCTTTAATAAAGGTCATGGCACCAATTATACTTTCATCCCCTATTTGAGCATTGTCCATTACTACAGAATTCATACCGACTAAAACATTTTTGCCGATTGTTGCCCCATGTATTATAGCTCCATGCCCTATGTGGGCACTTTCGTGCAAATCGATTGTAATGCCAGGAAACATATGGATGGTACAGTTTTCTTGTATATTACACCCATCATGTATAATGATACCACCCCAGTCTCCTCTTACTACAGCACTAGGACCAACGTAAACATTCTTTCCTATCAGTACATTTCCAATTACAGTTGCCTGCGGATGTACAAATGAGCTTTCATGGATAACTGGAATAAATCCTTTGAATTCGTAAATCATATTATTTTGTTTCAGTCGATTTTTTAATCTGATCAACCACCCTATAGGCTATTGGACAGCTAAGAACATTTTTGGCATGTAATCTTCTTAGCTGATAAAATGGTTTCTCATCCATGTGGGGATACCTCCTACATGCTTTTGGTCTTTGATCATAAATGGAACAACTATTATCATCGTTTAGAAAAACACAAGGAATAGTGATAAAACTTAAATCTCCATTGATATCTTCTAATACATACTTTCGTATAAATTGCTTTTTGCTTATTCCCAAGTGCTTTGAAATTCTCTTTATATCTTCTTGATCAATCAATGGAGGACTTGATTTGCAGCAATTAGCGCAGCTCAAACAATCTATATTTTCAAATGCCTCTTTCGACAATTTCTTGGAAAGACTATCTACATTTGATGGAAATTCACCTTCAATAAGATATTTTTTTAGCCTTAGTGCCTTATCAGGCTGTATTCCTGGTCCAAACATTATTGTTTTACGAATTTCTTTGTTACATATTTATTCCCTACTACCAATCTTACAAAATACACTCCTGAAGCTAAAGATTCAGGGATTGGAATTTTGCCGTTACTTAGTTTGGCCTCAGCTACCTTTCCACCTTCAATTGAAAATATAGAATAGCTTTCAAATGTATTCCTAGACTGTATCCTAATATCACGATGGGTGGTAATGATATTTGGAATCAAGATAATCTCAGCATCATTTATTTCTTCATAAACAGATGAAACATCAGTTGCTTCTATATCTAAAATTTCTCCACTTACTGGATTGCAAAAATCTGAAGAATTAAAAGGAGTAACTGTCCATTTCAATGGAAGTACAGGATTCATTTCTTTGAGCCATGCACCTGGTGTGGTGACCAAAGTATCAAACAAAACTGCTGTTCCAAAAAATACTTGAAATAAATAGTAATCTGCATGTGTCACCTCACTCCAATCAAAATAAATATCTTCAAAATCAAGCCCTTCATCAATAGGTGTATATAATATTATACCTCCATTGCCATCTATTTCGCCTGTGCTTGAAGTACTTTCCGTTAATATTTCACTCAACTAGATTTTTTACTCACCAAATCTTTATTACTTTCGTCAATAAGAACATACCTGACTGGAAAAGTTGTACCATATACTTGTTTATCGCTATCACTTGATTGATAATAACCAAATTCTGTGCAAGTTTGATATGTCCATTGACGTCCTGAATTATCATATTAAATACTTAATTGTAAGAAAATGTTATTATATTTACATTACATTTAATTAAAATCATATATATTTAGATATATGATTTGAATTTGCTTTTTAGCATATGGTCA
>CALHKJ010000056.1 GCA_938033975.1 uncultured Saprospiraceae bacterium
CTATTGGATCTAAAATATCCCATTGAAAATTGAGCACCATATCACCATTCTGAACAGAGTGAAAGTCTGCCTGACCTTTATCAATTAGATATATACCAGTTTTAATAATCACAATTATGATCAATGGTATAAAATGAAGTAGGTCCTTTTTGGAAAATGGAATTTGAGGCTTACAAATGGATCTAATATAAAGGTAAATTAAAGGTGCTAAGGCAAGGTGTACATTTATTACAAAATAATTGATTTTTGTAAACCGGTAAGTGTCATACCAAGCTAAAAAGCCCAAACAATAAGTAAGTTGATCGTAGACTGTGATTAGTAGAATGGTGCCCAATAGCAAGTCTAGCTTATTTTGATTTTTTAGGGATCTACGAAATAGTAGCAAGGAAAAAATCAAACCTTGTAATGAAACAAAAAGCAGTGAGCAACTATGTAAATTGAAATCCGGAAACATTCATACAAAGTAATCAAATTGAAATATATTATTTGACTCGCTCACTGATTATATCCTTTGCTTCATCATTTAAAGATTCCCTCAAGGCTATTTACAAACCATTAACATTTTTAGAATGTTTGAACATATTCTAATTGTATTTGAATATGAGGGAATATTGTTGATTAAAAATAAGTAAGGCACAACTTAAAAAAGTTGTGCCTTCTATTTTTTATATGTAATAAAGCATTTTACTTTGTCACCTGAAAGGTAGTTGTTTGGTTACCAATTTTAACTCTAACAAAATATAAGCCTGGATTGAATTTGCTAAAATCCATAACAGGAAAAGCATCATTTGGAATATTTTTTAAAAGTAGATTGCCTAGAATATCATAAAGAATGATTTCGTCAACTTGTTCTGAAGTCTCAATTGTCAACTCATCTGATACTGGGTTCGGGTAGGCTAGTACATTGGTCAATACAGGGTTGTCTACATTGCTAACTTCCTCTTCTTCATATAGAACATCATCTAGATAGAATTCATTATTGGTATTGAGTGCATAAAAATCAATTGCACCAATAATATTATCTTCTCTTAGCTCTTGTGGAGCTAAGGCTACATTATTAACAGACATGGTCCAAAGTCCTGCTTCTGGTTCAAACAAAATACTAACAGGGAACCAAGTGTTCTCAGGGTATTCCCAAGAAAATTCTGGATTATCGGTTAAGTTGGGATAGGAACCACCTGTGCCAGCTGAACCAGTGGTCCCACTCGTATTATTAAATATTAAGTTTGAAGAATTGAAGACACCTTGGCCTCCATCTCCAGCCCCACCAGTTGAGCTAGTTTCTCCTTGTATATTAAAGTAGGCTGTTTTTCCTGCAGGGATATACATATTGAAAGATAGTCGATGGACTCCCATGGTTTTATTCCCTAATAATAGCATAACGTCTTGCGGACCTTCTCCAGGGCCAATCCTACCTGATTGTGTGCCTGATGATGCAAAAGCATTAGAAACCTCAATACTTTCTGATGTATTTGTAAGATTTCCTGACCATACACCCCAGACAGTTGGATTTTGATCGGCCATATCCCCAAGAGAATATCCTTCAAAGTTATCGTTGATCTGTGCAGTCGCATTCATTGCAACGAGTAGAAAGGTAAAAAATAGTAAGTAAATTGTTTTCATAGTGTTTAATTGAATTTTTAGCAGTTGTCTAAAATACAATTGTCATTTGTTTTCTTTAGAAAATTGTCTATTCAATTATTAAAATGAATTTATTCTTTATGGCGAACATGTGATTTGGGGTCATATCCATGATTTGCGATCATATATTAGATATTTTCCAATATTGAAAAAATTGAAAGCAGGCATTTATATTGAAATTGGATAAGATTAAAATTTTATTCCAAAATAAATATTAGGCTCTATAAGAAAGAATCTGTCGTATTTATCTTCTTCGATTTTAAATTCTCCAGGCACATTATTATTTATTGGCCAATGATTGACATGCAACTGCGGTTCAATAAAAAATCTTCCCTTCTTGAATAAAGGAATATGATAGCCTACATGATAAGAATTGTAAAGCTTGAATCCACTACCGATTTTATTTCCATCTGTATCCAAATATTTTGTGAATAGTGGTAGTACCTCCAAGGTGGCAAAAAGTCCCTTCCATAGTTTGCGTTGGTAAGTAAAACCAACACCAGTTTCTCTGAGTCTTCCCGGAAAAAAGTATTCTCTATCCAACAATTTTGAATCCCAAAGGTCAATACCTAGTGGTGCAAATAATTTCCAAGTAGCAAATTTGATCCCAATTTGGTCTTTTGGAGTCAGTTGATAGGCATACCTCAGTTCGTAGTGATGTGTATTGGTTTCAGGATTGCCAAAATTGGATAGGCTTAACCAAGTGGTATGAATAGAGGACTTGTACTCCAATCTTTCAGACTTTTTAACTTGTGCATCTATTGATTTTTGAGCGTGAGTCGTATAAAGTCCGAAACTTAAGGCTAGAATTAAAATTAAATTTTTCATATCGTATTATTTTATTGTTCGATACAAAAGTATTCTAGGCTTATTTCAATCTCATTGACTAAAGTTAATTTCGTTCAATACTCTCAATTTAAGACTGCAGACAGCTTTGTTTTTTCTTTTAGGCTTAAGATTTAATTTGCAGTTTCTCTTTTTGGAGGTTTTTTGTTTAGGTCAAAGAGTACCCTCAAGCTATTAGAAGTGTCAATTTCATCATATGCTTCTGTTATTCTACTTAGTAGGTCTTGTAATTTTGAAATATCACTATCCATTGTTTGTTCGATAATTAATATTAGTTTTTCAGGAGTGCTTGTAAAATCTGCATTTTTACTTGTGTTGTTGAAATCATTTTTGAGAATGTAGCTGATTGAATCAATGGGGTAAACTTTATTAGACTTCAAAACTCCGTCAGTTTTTTGGAAAGTGATGATGTCTCTAGGATTTGGATCCCATTTTATCATTTCACAATTATTGACAGGGATTAATTCCTTTGTGGCTTTTGAAGTTTCGAAGTTTATGACTGGTCTTTCATTTTCACAGATTGTTTTCTCAATGAATTCTGTGAGTTGGTAGTAAGATTGGATTTCTTCCAAATTCAAATATCTTTCAGCACCCTCATGAATGTTTGACGGACCGTACCTTTTAATAGTTTCTTGCTTTTCATTACAAGAAAGCATCAAGAGTAGAATTGCTATGATTGGTATTACTTTCAGGCTATTAATCTTCAATTATGTAAATCTTATAATTCTCAATTAAGGTAAGCTCTTTTATGAGTTATACAAACTTTGGCTATCATAGGGATCTTCAATTTTTTACTTGATTGTTAATTTTTTTCTTTTTCTAGAAATTATTTGTTTAACTTAGGTAGACTGCTTTTCTCAAAACCTATCAAATTGTATTTATGAAAAACTACCAAAACAAACTTGTCGATAAGAGTCAAATCCCTGCAAAGAGTGAGCCGCCATCCGTAGAAGAGTATATGACAAAGGATCTGATTACCTTCAAAAAAGATACTGATATCAATCTTGTAATTAAATCTTTGCTAGAGAATCGTATTTCTGGAGCTCCAGTTTTAGATGATCATGGAAAGGTTGTAGGACTAATTGATGACAAGGATTGTTTGCAAATTTTATTTGGTAGTGTTTATAATCGCCTTCCAACGACTTCAGATACAGTTTCAAAATATATGTCCAATGTCATGAAGTCAATATCTGTTGACCAAAACATTATGGATGCTGCTTCAGTCTTTGTGTCTACACCATATAAAAGATTGATGGTGGAAGATGAAGACGGTAGGCTAGTAGGGCAGATAAGTAGACGTGATATCCTGCGTGCCATTCATAAGATGCATGGCTAGCTTAGAGACGTCAGATATCAGAAGTCAGATATCAGATTGAGAACTAATTCATTGTGCGCAAAGCGAATGCTATTAGAATTATTGTTACGATTATAATTGGTAGAAAATAGCTAAGTGTTCTATTAAGACGCTTTTTGTTTGCTTTTTTTATAACTTCTGGCTTTAGTTTATCGGTTTCAACTGTAGAAGTATTTAGTGTATTACTTTTCCAACCAAATTTTCCAGAAACACCTTTAGCAAGCTTTCTATTGTTACGAATTGTTGACATTGACGCACTAGAGAATCCCATGACAATAATTGTTTGATGTATTAGTATAACAATACTAGAGTTTAAAAAATTCCAAATTGACATCAAATATTAATTCTTAAATCTAAATAAACTTAAGATTTAAGTACTCCCAAATATTGGATCCATGGACCCACCTCGGTTTGGTATTGCTTGGCCATCACTCTACTTATTTGTGCTATATGTCC
>CALHKJ010000057.1 GCA_938033975.1 uncultured Saprospiraceae bacterium
TTCTTTTTGCCCTGAATAATTTTGAGTTTCTGAAAGAAGGCCTGGCCAAATAACTTGAATAGAATCCAAATTTTTACTTGGAATCAAAATCTCATTGATCATCGAGGATTGAAATCCCTTGGTAGCAGAATAATTCACAACACTGATTTCTTCCTTGTGGTATGAAATAATCTTTGATCCTAATCCCGCTTTATTTTTTTCATGCCCAATTAGCTTAACTCTTATACTTGAGTTTGCAGGCGATTGATTTTCATAAAGAAATGCTTTGTCATTTATGTTGTTACAAATGACATCATAGTCACCATCCAAATCAAAATCAGCAAAGGCTGCACTGTTGGAATAACTAACAGCATGATTGCTTATATCTTCTTTTTGATCTTGGAAAACCAAATCATTTGATCCTTTAAAAAACTTATTGGGAATCTTTATTTCTGGAATGCGATCCAGAGCTGCAAGGTCCTTTTCTTCAAGTTGATCAAATTGTATTTTGTGTCTTATGTCATTGTTGGCATAGAAGTTAATATAGTCTATATCGTTCATTCTTTTGGGTATCCCATTTGAAACAAACAAATCTTGATGTCCATCCATATCAAAATCTAAAAACAATGGCGACCACGACCAATCAGTAGCATGGACTCCCGCATATCTTCCTACCTCCTTGTATGTTCCATTTCCTTGATTTAGTTGTAAAGCGTTTTTAGCAAACTGTTGGTGATAACCATACCTCAACTTGAGGTTGAACATATCCAGTGCATCTTCTCCTTCTGAAGTCTTCAATATGTATGGGTCCTCAGGTAGCATATCTAGTGAGATGATATCCAATAGATTGTCGTTGTTGATATCAGCCATATCTACACCCATTGAAAACTTACTTGTATGTTTTATTTGATCGACTAATTCATCTTTGAATGTTCCATCTTGTTGATTGATATACAAGTAGTCATTTTCATGAAAATCGTTTCCAACATAAATATCTGGATATCCATCATTGTTGACATCACCAAAGGTCAGCCCAAGGCCATATCCTACAACATTACTATTGATACCTGAAGCATTGGTCACATTAGTAAACCTGTCTCCATCGTTGCGATATAACCTATCGCCAGAAACATCACTTTTGGTATCTAAAAAATCTGATCTTTTACCAAAGGTCCCATTGTGGTGTAAGGAATGATTCATAAGATACATATCCAAATCTCCATCTAGATCGTAATCAAAAAATCCAGCATGGGTGCTAAATCCTTGGAAATCTAAGCCATAATCTTCAGCTTGCTCTTGGTAGATTGGATTGTTGTTTTCATCAAGACCAGTGCACATAAATAATTTATTTTTGCAATCTAGATTTCTGTATGTTCCTACCTGTGCCAAGTACACATCCATCAGACCATCATTATTTATATCTGCAACTGCCACACCATTTGTCCAGCTATTAGGCCCTCCATCTATTTTAGAAATGGCACTGATATCTTCAAAGTTTAAATTACCCTTATTGATGTATACTTTTTCTTGATAAAGATTGGAGCTAAAAATGATATCGCTCAATCCATCATTGTTTAAGTCCGCAACGGCAGTCCCTCCACCATTGTAGTAATACATGTAATTGAATATATTTAATTCAAGTTCAACTGGCAGATGATTGCTAAACTCTATTCCTGATTTAGAGGAATTTACTGTTGAGAACAGTGCGTCAAATTGTTTCTCGTTTTTACATGAAAACAAGCAAGTAAGACAAAGGAAGGTGAAAATAATATTGCCAATTTTTGGTGGCACTTCTGGGTGGTTTGAGCTAGGTTTTTAAGAAAAAAAAAGGCCATCCATTCGGATGACCTTTCTTTATATTATGATCCGAAATATTAATATCCAGGATTCTGTATCAAGTTTGGATTTGAAGCCAATGACCCTGCAGGTATTGGGAACAATAGTCTTGAATTATCAGATGCAGGCTTCCCTTCCCAAGCATCTAAGAATTTTCCAAATCTAAGTAAATCTGTTCTTCTGCTTCCTTCCCAGTACAATTCTCTTCCTCTTTCTGCTAACATTGAAGCTTCATCAATTGATGAAAGTGCAGAAGCACCTCTTACACTTCTAATTTCATTAACGATATCTAATGCTGTTCCACTGTCTCCAGTTCTCATTGCAGCCTCAGCTTTCATTAATAAGACATCTGCATATCTGTAGTAAACATAATCATTATCTGCATTGTCACCACTGTTATAATCAATTGGGTACTTGATAACTCTCACACCAGTAGTTTCCAAATCATCTCCAGATTCTGTTAGTGCTACTTGAGGTGTAAATGCCAAAGGATTTCCTTTTCTATCTTCTAATGCAGTTCCATTCTGATCAAACTGTTGACCTTCTAAGAATCCTGCTAAAATTCCTGACACATCCGTCATAGATGGATACTCAGTACCTTTTCTAATATCAGAATCTTCAAAAGAAGAATAAAAATCTCCTAAAGTAGCAAAGCCATTCCATCCTGAAGGATTTTGATTATAGTGTAAAGTACAGAACCATCTTGATCTAACATTTCCAGAATTAGAACCACCTACATTTTCAGCAGTAAAAATGTTTTCTGTTGAAATCGCATCGTTATTAGGTGCAAAATTGTCAAAGTAGTTAGTTGCTAATGAATATTTACCACTATTGATAATTTCGTCAGCAAGTGAAATTACTTGAGCCATATCACCAGCTGCAAAACTTGGGTTTTCTCTATCTAGGTACATCCCCTTATTAAGAAGCGTCTTCATTTTCAATACTTTCGCTGCATCCTTATTAGCTCTGTTTGCAGGACCATCTGTAAGATCATTTGCAATTGCGTCAACTTCACTGATAATTAAGTCGATTGCTTCTTGAGCAGAAAGTACACTTGCATCGTCTAGTAATGATGTCCCGTCTTGTCTGTATGGAACCTGTCCCCATCCATCAACTACTGAGTTGACTACAAAAGCTCTTAATAATCTTGCTTCTGCAGCTTGTTGTGCTGTAGCTCCAAATTTTGGATCAAGTAAGTTGGATGTAGAAAATACAATCTGTAAAAGTTCACCAAATGTATCTCCAAGAAATGCGTGATCTGCATCCCAAGAGTGTGCATGAAATGCTCTCCAAATTCCATTATCATCCCAATCCGGCCCTCTAGTTGGACCTAATGCTGTATCACCAGTATGCTCTTGCGAAGCCCAAACTCTTGATTGATCTTGGTAAGGCAATCTCATACCATCATATGCTGCTTGTAAGAGTGCACTTGCTTCAGGATTCTCTGTATCTGGTAAGTCCTCTCTCAGGCCCTCTTGTAAATCTGTACAAGCACCAAAAAGAAGTATTGTTGTAATTATAAATATGTATTTTTTCATTTGTATTATATTTAAAAAGAAGCGTTAAGTCCAATTAAAAAAGATCTTGCTGAAGGGTACGGTATGTACTCTATTCCAGATGAAGGAATTCCGTCTCTCAAATTTACTGTATTGATTTCAGGATCGAATCCTGTATAGTCAGTTATTACAAGTATGTTATTTCCAGTAAGACTAAGGCTAAGATCTCTTAGGCCTCTTATGCTCCCCAAACTATATGACAAACTTGCATTTGCTAATTTCGTAAAGTTTCCACTTTCCAAATATCTAGTAGATGATGAAATTGGATTGGCGATACTTTCAGTTGTACCATCAATCAATGCTGCATCTACATTTCTACTTCCTAGGTTACCAATTGGAATAACCGACATTGCTGTATTATTATATAAAGTATGACCATAAGCTCCATTCCAATTCATATTGAAACCAAGTTTTCCAGCATCGATTCCTAAGCTCAATCCTAATACAACATCTGCATTTGGATTTCCTGCCTCTATTAGTGCTCCATCATTAGCGTAAATACTATTTCCAGATTCATCCAATCCTTGATAGTCTCTAACAAAGAAAGTATTTAATGGCAATCCATTTGTGTGCTTTTGCACAAAAGCTCCTGATGAACCTTGACCAAATAAGTTACCAGTTAAAATATCAGGACCAGTATAGCCACTCAACTCATTATTCAAAAATGAAATATTTGCGCCAATGTTTACATCTAGATTATCTGTATTTACAACAAATGCATTCAATCCTAGTTCAACTCCAGAGTTAAGTAATTCTCCATCAATGTTTTTCCATAGCCTAATTGCTGGACCAGGTTCTTGTACAAATGGATCTAATAATAAATTACTTGTTACTCTATTATAGTATTCAATAGTTCCTGACAATACATAATCAATAATCGCAAATTCTAATCCAACATTAAATGTGGAAGATTCCTCCCATCTCAAATCCGGGTTACCGATATTCTCTTGAGAAATACCAGAATTTGGACTCAATCCAAATCTATTGATTGCAGATCCTGCAGGGAACTCTTGGTTACCAGTTTTACCCCATCCAATTCTCAAAGCCAAATCATCAAACAAACTGCTATTAGATAAGAAGCCTTCATTGATAAGATTCCATCTCAATGCTGCTGAAGGGAAAATTCCATACTTTTCATTGTCCCCAAACTTGGTAGATCCATCAGCTCTCACTGTAGCGGTTATATCAAATCTATCTCCGATTCCTAACCCTACTCTAGCAAAAAATGATTGCAACTCCACCAATGGGTCTGCATATGAAAATACATTTCTGTTATCGTTATTTGAATTTTGTAATGCATTGGTAAGATCAAAATCACTAGGTACATTATCAAATCCGAATGCATTAAATCCAAAACCTCTGAAATTGAACTTTTGATATTCATATCCTCCTAACAAAGATAAATCCAAGCCGTCAGAAACTTTTGTTGTATAATTTAAAGTGTGACTGTGTAGGTTTGTAACCAATTGATTATTGGCAATACCTGCCATTCCTAATCCCTCAATTCCTGTCACATTGATATCCTGAGAAATACCTACTCTTGTTGTGCCAGTACCGTAGTTTACTCCAAACCTATATCTGTACTGTAGGTTATCAGTAATATTTACATAAGGAGAAATAGATCCCAAAATTGTAGTAGTATTTGCAACCTCATTATAAGCTGATAGATAGTGAATCGGGTTGATTGTAGTTGCTCCAACAAACTCATTGTTTAAGTTCGTAGAAAATTCATCTCCAGTCATCAAAGGAACCGTAGGATTCCATTGCAATGCTTGTCCAACTAAATTTCCTCTAAATCCGGCATTTGTTGAAATTGGTGCGATGTCTTCATTCGTATGAGAAGAAACAACAAAAAAGTCAACTCCTGCTTTATCATCCCACAAGTTGTATTGAGAGTTAATAGTGGCATTATACCTCTTCAATCCAGACTCCTTAATAATACCTTTTACATCTTGGTATCCAGCAGAAATTCTTGTTCTAGAATTGTCACCTCCAGTACCAACAGAAATATTATAGTTTTGGATTGTACCATTTTGCAATATTGCATCGAAAGCATCTACAGAAGAACCGCCATTTCCTCCAAGCCCATAAGCACTTGCAGCTGCACGGTATTCATCACCAGTTAAAACTTCATATTTTTTAAGAATTGAACTTGTTCCCAAGCTAGTATTGAAGTTTACATCTAGTTCTCCAGCTCTTGCTTTTTTAGTAGTAATTAAAATTACACCGTTTGATGCACGAGCTCCATAAATTGCAGCTGAAGATGCATCTTTCAACACTTCAATTGATGCAATATCAGATGGGTTTATAAAGTTCAAAGGGTTTGAATTGGCAATGCTACCGATTTCTCCAGTTGAAGGAGCAGAAGCTTTCGCAGTTCTACCATCCAATGGAACTCCATCAACAACATATAAAGGATTTGCTCCTGATCGAATAGAGTTATTACCTCTAATCTTTACAGTTGCTTCACCTCCAGGTTGACCACTGTTGTTTATCATGTTTACACCTGGAACTCTACCTTGCAACAATTGATCACTTGAAATAACAAGTCCTTGGTTAAAATCTTCTGCTTTCAAGGAAGCAACTGAACCTGTTACATCTTTTCTTTGGACAGCTCCATATCCAACAACCACTACTTCATCCAATAAAGCGCCCGATGACAAAAATATATTGGCTGTATTGCCATCCACTGTCATCGTTTTGGTTTCATATCCTGTGTATGACACTACAATAGCATCAACACCAGCTGGAAGTGTTAAGGTATAATTACCATCTATATCGGTAATAGTACCTACGGTTGTCCCTTGTGCCATTACTGTTGCTCCTATAAGTGGAGAATTATTTGCATCCGTAATAGTCCCTGAAACTGCCTTTTGAGCAGAAACGGAAACACTGAACGCTACAACAAAAAACACAATAAGACCTAAAAAAGTGCTTAGTTTTTTCATTAGGTAAATTTGGTTTGATTTAAAAAATAGTACTCAAATACACTTGGTTTGGCGTACTTAAATGAAATATACAAAATCACCTATCACTTTTGAAAAATTGATTTGCGTAAATTTCCGTAAATAATTACGTAAATTTTTTCGGAATGCCTATTTTAGATATATGGCCCAGTCTACTAAACTAAAAGATATTGCAAATTCTCTTAATTTATCAATTGCAACGATTTCTCGTGCACTTAACAACAAGGTAGATATTAGTCTAAAAACCAAAAGATTGGTGTTGGAGGAAGCAAAACGATTAAACTACAAACCTAATAGGTTTACCAATTCTCCAAAACAACAAAACGAAACTAATGTAATTGGTGTAGTATTACCTATTGTAAATCACTTCTTCTTTTCTTCAGTACTTGATGGAATTATGGAAAAAGCACATTTGTACAATCATTTAGTTTTAGTAGGAGAATCAATTCAGATAGCTTCTAAAGAGAAAAAAATTATTGAGGATTTTATTGATTACGGAATTTCAGGATTACTAATTGCACCTGCACAAGAAAGTCAGTTTGAAACCAATTTGGCACCGGTCATCCATAGAAGAATCCCAACCATAGTCATTGATAGAATTTATGAAAACTATCAAGGCAATTTTGTAGTTTCGGATGATTACAATGGCGCATATCAAGCAGTAAAGCATCTTATTAAAAATGGTTACAAGAGGATTGCCCATATTGGCTCAAATGACAAACACTCTATTGGTATTGATCGGAGGAATGGTTATCGTCATGCCCTAAGGGACAACAACCATCCATTCAATCCTGAATATGAAAAACGGATCTATGTAAACACTGCCGAAATATCAATTGAGAATGGATATCAAGCTTGCAAACAACTATTTAACTTAGCCCATCCACCCGACGCAATTTTTGCGGTCATTGATGATGTTGCTCTTGGGATTTATCGTTTCGCTAAAGAGGCGAACTTGAAAATTGGCAAAGACCTCGGGGTTGTTGGATTTAGTGATTCAAATTTTTCAAAATACATTGATCCAAAGTTGACTTCAGTAAAGCAAAATGGTAAAGAGATGGGCAGTAAGTCATTTGATTTTTACTACTCAGCGATGAAAACAAATGGGCAACTGTTTCAAAAGGTTTATGAATCAACTTTGGAAGTCAGAGAATCATCAAACAAACTTTAAATTGTAATAGAATTGACTATAAACTGATAATCATTCTAGAGTATTTTCACCATTTGTATATAGTCATTATTTTTGGCCACTAAGATGTAGTCCTGTCCTTGAATAGTAATTTCTGCTAAATCTTTGACATCTCCTGGAGCATAGAATCCGCTATCTCGACTTTGGATGGCTTCAAAGTTTCCTTTCCCATCACCCTTTAGCAACAAGCCGTTGCTAGCATCATTTCTTGGAGTTTCTACTTCAGAACTATGCAAATTACCAGCGATAACTACATCTAAATGAGAATCTTGATCGAAATCTTTTACAATAATCTGATTGACACTTGATAGTTGCGCCAAATTAGGTAGATCATGTGTCACAAAGTGACCGTTTTTATTTTCTAGATATACACTTGCAAAAGATTTTACTGAATAATGCAATGATTTACTTAGATCACCTGGAGTGTAAATATCTACTAAGGTAGCATTGGCGAAGGACTCATAATTTTTATACTTCACTTGCAAAACAGGAATTTGTTGAGACGAACACTCTCTTCCTCTAACCGGAAATTTTTCTCCTTCGTTAAAATAGCTCAGCACGATATCGTTCTTTTGATTCTTATCGAAGTCATTAAAATAGATATCAAAGGTTTCATCTTCGTTGGCCTTGTACTTATAATTAAGACCAAGATTACCAACTATAAAATCCATATCTCCATCATCATCAAAGTCACCCTCCTTCAGACTAAACCACCAACCCGTTGTATTTTCTAATCCTAGCTCTGAAGTTTTGTTTTCAAATTCTCCATCAACATTTTCAAACACTGTTATTGGCATCCACTCTCCTGCGAGAATTAAATCCAAATCTTCGTCTCCATCATAATCTGTCCAACTACCGCTTGTAACCATTCCCAAACCTTTTAACTGCGGAGCAACCTTATCTGTTACATCTATAAATTTTGCGCCATCTTTTGTACTTACATTTTCTAGAAGATAACTATCCGCAGGAGTTGGATAATTCCCTGGAACCAATCTTCCACCAACAAATAAATCCAAGTCGCCATCTTGATCATAATCCGCACTATGTACTCTTGAACCACTGGTCAACATTTTTGGCAAAGCAGTTTCATCTTT
>CALHKJ010000058.1 GCA_938033975.1 uncultured Saprospiraceae bacterium
GTGATGGAATCTGTTGCAATTTTGGAGATGGCGGTTTTTCAATTACCAATGGTCAAGGTGAAACAGTTACCTCTTTCTTTGATACTTGGGGTGCCGAATATTCTGTTGACTTTTGTACCAGAGATGTAGACTGTACAATTAATACCTCTGCAGAAGTAATGGATGAAATTATTGGTGCTGAACCAGGTGCTATTGTAGTATCTGCCACAGGTGCAGGTGGTCAATATACTTACAGTATAGATGGTGGTCAAACTTTCCAAGCATCAAATGTTTTTGACAACCTAATGAATGGAGAATATTCAATCATTGTTGCATCAGGAAGTTGCCAAACCCAATTCAATGTAGAAGTTGGCTTAGTTTCAAGTATTCTTGATATTGATGGAGTTGCACTTATCACAGCCACTCCAAATCCAAACGATGGCTTCTTTGATCTAAGAGTAGAAAATTACGAAAATGCAGATCCAAGTTTAAAATTTGAAGTGCTCAATGCTCAAGGAAAAGTTATACAAAGTAGAATGATGGGTAAATTTAGTGGAGTATACATGACTGAAGTTTCATTACTTGCTTATCCAGACGGAACCTACTTCATACGATTCCTTGATCCCAACATAAAACAGTTGGTCAAGGTGATAAAGATGAACTAATAAAAAAAGAGAGCTGCAATTTTGCAGCTCTCTTTTTTTATCCTCCTGTTCGTTTTATCAAGCGATGAGAAATTCCTAAAAAGTCTTTGTCGGTAATCATTCCTACTAGCTCATTGTTTTGAACCACAGGTAGACAGTCAACTTTATTTTCCTTCATCAATTTCATAGCATCCTGTATACTAGATTCAGGATCAATACAAATTGGATCTTTAATCATAATCTCCTCTACAGTAATAAATTCCTTACTATCAGATTTCTTAGCGAAATGCTTGATTAGAATATCACTTGCCACCAAGCCAACAAGATTTGCTTTAGAGTCTTCTACTGGAGTAAATTTTACATTTTGCCAATCCATCAATTCGATGACAAACTCCAAAATATCTCCTTTCTGTACCGTCTGAAAATCTGTCTGCATAAATTCTGAAACGATCAAGTCTTGAGGATGGAAATGTTCCGTACTATCAATCGTAGGCAATTCCCAAAGGTGTCCAGGAATTTGAGATTTTTGATTGACATGAATCGATTGTGCAAGAATTGTCAAAGCTTCAGCTTGCGTAGTTTCTTTTTTCAACTTGGTAAATGACCTAAGTTGCCATCTTGCACCATTCATATGTTTTTCTGCACGCTCTTTGATAACTCCCATGTATTTATCTATGTCAGCCTGATCAACATTCATACTTTGTAATCCTTCAATAGCCAATGGCACAATTTCTTCCAATATCAAATCGCAGGCAGTGATCTTCTTGTCATTGAACCAAGTAAATTTAGAATCAATTCCATACTTGGCCGCTTTTATAAAGTTGTCGCGCACATCTTCAAAACTCAATTTCTCTCTTACATCATCATAGTTTTTATCCATGCCCTTCATCGCCCCAAGCCAAAGAGCTGCATTGGACATTTCATCCAACACAGTAGGTCCAGAAGGTATCACTCTATTTTCGATTCGTAGGTGTGGCTTGCCATTAGGACTAATGCCATAACATGGCCTATTCCATCTATATACGGTAGAGTTATGGACCTGCAGCGCTCTCAGATTAGGCGTAACTTTTTTAGCAATCAAATCCAAAGAGTCTTCCGTTACATCCGAACTAATCAACACTCTGAATCTTGATATATCTTCTTTATAAATTTCCAGAATTGAATCATCCAACCAGCTGTTACCAAAATTTACTCGTGGACTTCTTTCTCTCATATGGTTGTGTGTTGTCCTTGTATCAATCGCTTGCTGAAACATAGCAATTCTTGACTCATGCCAAAGCCGTTTACCAAACACTATTGGCGAATTAGCCGCTATTGCCATAACGGGTGCGGTAAGTGCCTGAGAGAAATTATACATCTTCACAAACTCAGAAGAACTTACCTGAAGGTGAACTTGGAAACTTGTATTTACCGCCTCCAACAATGGACTATCATGCTTCAACATCAATTCATCGATGCCCTCCAGTCGTAATTCAAAAGAACTTCCAATGAGTTGCCTATTCATTCCCTCCATCAGAGCAAAATATCTCTTCTTTGGTGTTAGGTAATCTAATTCTAGATTTCTTTTTCTTAGAGTAGGTAAGATTCCCGTTAGTAAGATATCAGCATCATAATTTGATTTCAAATTATCTGAGATAATATCTAGACGCGAACTAATTTCGCCATGCATTTTTGAAAAACAATCACCAGAGAATCTTTGAGGCGTCAAGCATATTTCTAGATTAAATTTTGCCAACTCAGTTTCTAACCACTCATGTTCTTTCATTCCATTCAAAACATCCATGGCAATAGTTGCAGGCTTATAATTCTTCAAGTCGACGATGGCCATTTCTTGTTCGGCACCTATGTGCATCACATCATTATCAAACCAATCATGCTCTAGCATATGTTCTAAAGCTCTCACATCATTCAATAACGCACGGATAAAATGATTCATCTGTTGGCTATCTTCCACAAGCGATACTCTTTGTTCTCCCATACCTATCTATTTGTTCTAAATATATGTTTTTTCAAGGTTTATTTTATTCCAAAAAAAGGGATTATTGAGGCTTTGCTATAATCTCACAAAGATTTTAGCAGCTCAAGCCTCTTCTTTCATATATTTATAATCAAATTGTTCATTTCTGCGTTGTATAAATATGAAGTTTAGAAGTTTGGCTATTCTATTAGTTATTATCCTTTGTTGCAGTTCTTGTGATAAAAATAGCACTCCACTTTTTGAAATGGAGATGTTCTTTGAGTTAGATATACCTGCCGGGCTGAATACTTTGGAATCGCATTTTTTTATTGTACGTGATGTTCCCACTTTCGCATCAAGCCTTCTTACAGGTAATGGAGTCGATCCAGAAGATATAGGATTTATCAACGGCTTGACTGCCACCATGGAAACCAGATTCAGTGGTTTAGATCTTGATTTCGTGGAAGACATTGGTGTACACTTTTTCGAAGATGATATTAGCACTCGTCAAGAGTCATTTTATGTTTTTAACGATTTCATTGAATTCGGCAACAAGACAGAAATTCCTATGATTCCCACGCTAGTAGATTTTAAAGATGTACTATTACAAGAAACGGTAGACATAGAATTCAAAATAAACCTTCGTGCTTTCATACCTTCTGAACTAGACACTCGTGTCACAATGCGTTTCAATGTCTTTCCCCCTGAATAAAATTATCAAAGAAGCCTGCGTCGAAACATTGGAGCAAGCTATCCTTGCAGAAAAAAATGGCGCACACAGAATAGAATTATGTGGCAGACTAGATCTAGGTGGTATCACTCCAGATTTCTCTCTCATTGATTCTTGTCTAAACGAATTAAGCATTCCCACAAAAGTGATGATCCGACCTCGAGGAGGCAATTTTACTTATTCTCAATCTGAGGTAGAGCAGATGCTTGAGCAAATTGAAACCTGCAAAAAAATGGGTGTAGAGGAATATGTGATGGGAGCCTTACTTGAGGATTTTAGTATCGATACTGATTTAGTTTCTCGCCTTTCGGCAAATGTGGGTACTGCTCCTATTACTTTCCACAAAGCAATAGACGAGGTACCAGATTTCAAAGCTGCCATTATCTCTTTAAAAAATATTCCAAACATCAAAT
>CALHKJ010000059.1 GCA_938033975.1 uncultured Saprospiraceae bacterium
AGGAGCCACACCTTTAGGCTTAGCTTCTAAAGGAGGATGGGAAGCAGTAACTGAAGTTTACAGTACCTCAGCAATGTGGTGGGGAGCAATACCAGGATCCATTGGAGAAACATCTAAGCCATTAATCATAATTGGAGCAATTATTTTATTAGTAACAGGAATCGCATCATGGAGAATCATGTTGAGTATGTTGCTGGGAGCTATTACCATGGCATGGTTACTTAATGCTTGGGGTGCAACTCCATTTATGGAAGTACCATGGCAGTACCAATTTTATATGGGAAGTTTCTTTTTTGCAATGGCATTTATGGCAACAGATCCAGTAACTGCATCATCTACGAATGCCGGTAAATGGATATATGGATTTTTGATAGGATTTATTGGAATGATAGTCAGGGTTCTTAACCCAGCATATCCAGAAGGATGGATGTTGGCCATTTTATTCTTAAACACATTTGCCCCTTTAATTGATCATTATGTATTGGAGGGTAACATGAAAAAACGATTACAAAATGCATAGCACTAGATCTACTATAGTTTTTGTTTTTGCAATGACTTCAATCGTTGCACTTGTTTTAGCTTTCCTTTTCAATGGTTTGAAAGGCACACATGAAAGAAACGAAGCAGTTTATAATAAGAAAGCAATTTTGTCAGCAATTGAAACTGAGTTAGGTGAGAGTATAGATGAAATGTCTGATGATAGAGCAGAAGAAATATTTTCTACAAAGATTAAGCAAGCTGTTGTTACCGTTACAGGTGATGAGGTTGAAGAGTCTTTTGTTGCTGATAGATACAAAGGAGGTAAAGCAGAAAATATTGATCTGAAAAAGGAAAAGAAATTAGCGGACGATGAGAAGATTTTACCTGTTTTTGAATACAAATCAGATGCTGGTAAAACATACTATATAGCATCTGTTAGAGGTAGCGGACTTTGGGATGACATATGGGGTTACGTAGCTCTTGAAGATGATTTAAATACCGTATCAGGGATAGCCTTTGGACACAAAGGTGAAACGCCTGGTCTTGGTGCAGAAATAAAAGATAGTGCATACTTCAAATCTCAATTTAAAGGAAAGAAGATTTATAACGAGAATGGAGAATTTGTTTCTATCTACGTGAGAAAAGGTGGAGCTAAAGATCCAGTACACGAGGTTGATGGAATCTCTGGAGCAACGATTACAGCAGATGGTGTAACGGAAATGCTTGATAGGGGATTGAAGTACTATGAATCATATTTTAAAACATTGAAGGGGTAACCCGAAAAATAATAATATGTCTGAATTAAAAGAATTAGAGAAGAAGGAAGCAGCTTTTGCCTTTGGTAAAAAGGAGAGAAAGCTACTTACTGATCCGCTAAATGATAACAACCCAATTACAGTACAAGTACTTGGGATTTGTTCAGCACTTGCCGTAACAACACTTTTGGACAAAGCTTTGGTTATGTCTATTGCTGTAGTGTTTGTTTGCGCTTTCGCGAATCTTATTATTTCGGTGTTGAGAAATTCAATTCCTAAATCAGTAAGGATGATTGTACAATTGGTTGCCATCGCATTTTTGGTAACAGTTGTGGAATTGATTTTGAAAGCAATTAATTATCCAATTTACGTTGAGCTTTCTGTTTTTATTGGTTTGATAATTACTAACTGTATTATCATGGGTAGGCTTGAGGCCTTTGCTATGGCAAATGGACCTTGGAAGTCATTCTTAGATGGAATAGGAAATGGAATTGGTTACGGAATCATTCTAATCATCGTGGCAGCTATAAGAGAATTATTTGGTAAAGGTACTTTGTTAGGTTACACAATACTTGGGGACTGGTACACTCCAAATGGATTGATGGTTTTATTCCCGTCAGCCATGTTTGTAATTGGAATTTTGATTTGGATCCACAGATCTTGGAACAGAAACTTAATTGACGTTTCTTAAAAAAGCAAAGCATGGGAGAATTAGCAAATATATTTATAAAGTCCGCATTCATTGAAAACCTTGCCTTAGCATATTTCCTGGGCATGTGTTCTTATTTAGCGGTTTCAAAAACTGTAAAAACAGCTTTTGGATTAGGTTTGGCTGTAATCTTTGTACTAGGTATAACAATGCCTATCAACTGGTTGATCAGCGAATACTTACTAAGTGAAAATGGAATCTTTGGAATGGATCTTACCTTTCTTAGATTGATACTTTTCATTTCTGTAATTGCATCTATGGTACAATTAGTAGAAATGGTAGTTGAAAAGTTTTCACCATCCTTATACAACTCATTAGGAATCTTTCTTCCTTTGATTACGGTAAACTGTGCCATCTTAGGTGGATCACTTTTTATGGTTTCAAAAGAATACAATTTCTCTGAATCAGTGGCCTTTGGATTGGGTGGTGGATTTGGGTGGTTTTTAGCAATCATAGCTATTGCTGCCATAAGAGAGAAGATACAATATTCTGCTGTTCCTGGACCTTTGAGAGGTTTAGGTATGGCCTTTTTATTAACTGGATTGATGGGAATGGCGTTTATGAGTTTGATGGGTATTGATCCGGGTGCATTTTAAAGAATAATAAACAATGATTAATATGATATTTCTTTCCGCTATTATGCCATATGTTTGGACACTATTAGTTCTGAGTGGAGTTATTTTGCTTTTGAGTTTCATGCTCATATATGCAAGGAAAAGGTTGGTGCCACAAGGTGAAGTAAAGATTGTGGTGAATGGAGATGAAGACAATCCAATGATGGTACAACCAGGAAGTACACTTCTTTCTGCTTTATCAGAAAAAAATGTATTCCTACCTTCTGCTTGCGGAGGTGGAGGTACCTGTGCAATGTGTGAATGTCATGTCTATGAAGGAGGTGGAGATGTGCTTCCTACTGAAATGAACCACCTTACCAGAAAAGAAGCTGCTGAGAAGAAAAGGCTAGCTTGCCAAGTTAAGGTAAGAGAAGATATGGTAATCAGTGTTCCTGAAGAAGTATTTGGAATTAAGAAGTGGGAGTGTGAGGTTGTTAGTAATGATAATGTAGCATCATTCATTAAGGAGTTTGTAGTAAAGCTTCCTGAAGGAGAAGAATTGAATTTTGAGTCTGGTGGATATATTCAAATTGATGTTCCTGAAGTTGTAGTTGACTACAAAGAGATGGATATTACCGCTCATCCAAAGCACCACGATGATCCTGATAAGTTTAGATCTGAATGGGATAAATTTAAATTGTGGGATTTGAAGATGGTGAATGAAGAGGAGCAATTTAGAGCTTACTCGATGGCGAATCACCCTGCAGAGGGGAATATCGTAAAATTGAATATTAGAATTGCAACACCACCATTTGATAGAGCAAAGAATGGATGGATGGATGTAAATCCTGGCGTATGTTCTTCATATGTATTTGGATTGAAGCCAGGAGATAAATGCACCATTAGTGGACCTTACGGTGAATTTTTCATTAAGGAGACAAAGAAAGAGATGGTTTATATCGGAGGTGGTGCTGGAATGGCTCCTTTGAGATCTCATTTATTCCACCTATTCCACACTTTGAAAACTACAGATAGAAAGGTGAGTTATTGGTATGGAGGTAGAACTAAAAGAGAGTTATTCTATATCGAAGAGTTCAGACAAATTGAGAAAGAATTTCCAAATTTCAAATTTTACGTAGCACTTGATAATCCTTTAGAAGAGGATAACTGGCAGGTAAAGGAAAACATTGATGCACCAGGTGATGGGTTTAAAGGATATATTATGCCAGTCTGTGTTGAGCAGTATTTGAGCAAGCATCCAGAACCAGAAGAAATAGAGTATTATTTCTGTGGACCACCAATGATGAACAAATCCGTAATTGATGCTTTGGATCAATTAGGAGTTCCTGAAGAGAATATTGCCTTCGATGATTTCGGAGGATAAAAATACAAAAGGCTCAAAATATTAGATTTTGGGCCTTTTTTCTTGGACTTTGGTCTAAAAAGTCAATCGAAAGACAAGTTTTAGAATTACTTTTGAAAAAAATAGTAACATTCTTGACTTTGATAGTAATACTATCATATATTTGTATTATAAATTTAATGACATGACAGAGCAAGTATTAAATACAAAGATAATCTCCCTAAAGCCTCAGTTAGAGAACTACGCTTATTCATTGACCAAAGATCAGGTTAATGGTCAGGATCTTGTCCAACAAACAATGTTGAAGGCTTTTGATAAGATTCACCAATTTAAGAAGGGTACGAATTTGAAGGCTTGGTTGTTTACCATCATGAGAAATAACTTTATCAATGATATAAGAAAGAATAGCAAGTTTGTAGGGCGGGAAGAGTTGTCGAGCTACATTCCATATTCTAATAAAGAGATGAATGTTCAGAATAGAGGAGAGACGAATATGATGTATGAACTTCTATTGGATGAAGTTGAAAAATTACCTTCAAATTTGAAGCAGCCATTTAAGATGATGGTTGATGGGTATGCTTATAAAGAAATATCTTATGAGTTGGATATGCCATTAGGTAGTGTGAAGAGTTTTATTCACAAAGCTAGAAAGCGTTTGCAAAAAAGAGTATTGCATCTTACAGATTACAGAGCAGTGCAGAAAAGAGCATAATTCCCTTCAACTTTAAATCAACTTAACGCTAGATGGAAGTTTATATTAATCCTAGGATAAATTCAGATATTTTTCTCAAAAATCCACTGGAGTCAGATCTTGGAAAGAAAATTATTTCCACGTCAGTCAAAATGATTGATGAGTTGGGTTTTGAAAAATTCAATTTTAAAAAACTTGGTGCCGAAATAAATTCAACTGAAGCCTCCATCTATCGTTACTTTTCAAACAAGAATAGAGTTCTAATTTATTTATCGTCTTGGTATTGGGAGTTTATGCAATACCAAATAAAGGTAAAGACAAAGGAAATTGAAGATCCTAGAAAGAAGTTGAAAATTGCAATCAGTACTTTGGTTAATATTCCAACTGAAGCTCAAAATTTATCTTACCTGGATATGGGCAGTTTGCAACGTATCATCAACGAGCAATTTTATAAGATAATTAGAACGAAAAAGATCTCCATACAGAATGAAAGTGGCTTTTTTGAAAGCTATAAAAGATTGTGTAGCTCATTAGCCAGCTTATTCAACGAGATAGATGGTAGCTTCAAATATCCTATGACAATGGCAACGTCAATAGTTGAAATGTCGATTAACAATACTTATTGTTGTAGTAATCTTCCATCGCTAACAGAGATTAAATGTGGAGAAGATCAAAAGGGACAAGTTGAAATGATGATCCAATATTTCTGTGGCAGACTATTGGAGCAATGTGAGCTAAGCCTTAACTAAATCCATTTCCTTTTTCCAGTTTATCATGCCTATAATGGCCATGATGAAATAGAGGCCAGACATGGCTGCAAACAGATTGGCATTTGACTTAAAATAAATGTAGATGTACAGAGGGTTAATAACCAGCCAATAAATCCAGTTTTCAAAATAACGTTGAGCAAGTAAGAGTGTAGCTATGATAGAAAAGCCAGTTGTTAGAGCATCCAGATAGGCAAATCTAATTTCATAGAATTGTAGAGCAAGCCATGCAGATAGTATTGATACAACAAAGCCTAAAATGATGTATAGCAAATTTTGCTGCACTGTAAGCCTTTTAATTCTTGAACCTGGTTCATTACCCTTAACCCAATTATAGGCTCCATACAGGGACATTAGAACATAAAACAACTGCAATAATCCATCGAATCTAAGTTGTAGATTAAAATAACTTTCATAAGCCCAGAAGCTGCACGAAATCGCTCCAAAAAGAAAGCAAATTGCTTTATTCTTAGTTGCTAAGAAAATGTAAAGTAATCCAAAGACGATTGCTAAAATCTGGAGGCTATTCATAGGAATTTGCGGAAGCGTAATTATTTTTCTCTCTTAAAATCTCCTCTCTTCCAAGCTTTAATAAATTCGGCCCATGCAGCAGGATTGAATAAATCTTGCCTTTGAAATTGACCTGTGGTTCGATAGGCTTCAAATTGCTCATCGACGAGTTGATTGTAGGCTTCTAGACCATCAGCTGGAACTGAATATAGCATATCATCTAAGAGCCTTTGCGCTAGATTAGCCTGAGCAAATTGTCTCATCTCGTTATCAACGTTGATTGCTAAAAATTCGATCTTATAATTTTCTCTTGACGGCCATGGCTTAATGACTGCTTCTGGCAATAATATATTGCCCTTGCTCATTACTTGATACCAACTATAAAAACTCTTAGATAAGGTATCTGGGATCACCTTTTCTACCTTATCAAAGCCTACACGACTAAAAACTATGGTATCTCCAGCTTGTGCTACCAGGCTAAAAAAGCCATCAATTTCAGTTACAGTACCTCTGCTGGTGTTTAGTATAGAAACATTGGTATAAGGCAAGGGGCTTATATCTCCATTTGCATTTTCAGTCACTACTACACCTGAGAATTGTATAACTGTCCTTTCAGTATCTTGAGCGGATACATTCAAATAGAATAAAACACTTACAAATAGTAGAATATATTTCAAGTAGCTAGTTTGAATTAAAATTAATATACGAATGTAAGCTAAATTATGTTGTCAAAATGCCTAATTATCAGGTGATTTAACAGCCTTTTAACTAATTAAAAAATCTTCCTTGAAGTCCAATATTGTAAGTGAAACAAATATCTTTGGGGCCGTGGAAGGATATAAAATAAAGATTCAACAATTTGAAGGTCCGTTTGATCTCTTACTCTTTTTTATTGAAAGGGATGAGCTTGATATACACGACATTGATGTTTCCCAAATTACGGATGATTTCTTAGCATATATCAAGCAACTTGAGGACTTAAATATTGATGTGGCTTCCGAGTTTATTTTGGTGGCTGCAACTTTGATGAGGATCAAAGCAAAAATGCTCATTCCACGCAAAGAATTGGATGAAGATGGCAATGAAATAGATCCTCGAGATGAATTAGTACAAAAGCTTTTGGAATATCAAAGGTATAAGGATATTATCGATGAGCTTAAAAATATGGAGCTAGAAAGATCTTTAAAGCATAATAGAGGATATACAAAAGTAGAACTTAAGCAATTGGCAACAAAAGCATTGGTTGATATAGAATTGGAGTCTATTTCACTTTCAAAATTGTTTAAGGCATTTGAAACTGTTATAAGTAGATATGAGAGTAGGATAGAAAGAGTAGTGCATCAGATTATCCAGTATCCATATACGATAAAGTCTCAACGCAAAAAAATTTACGACACTCTTGAAAAAACTGAAAGATGTTCATTTGAACAATTGTTTAGTCTTATGGAGAATAGGATAGAGGCAATTGTGAGCTTCTTGGCTTTATTGGAAATGTTGACATCCCAAAAATTACAGTTGACCTTAGGCTTAGGTTCAAACAATTTTTGGATAGAAAGAGGTGAAAAATATCAAGCTGACGAAGAAGAATAAATTAGATATGAAATTAGACGATTATATAGCAGTTAGTGGCATGCCCAACGTTTACAAATTGGTTACCAATAAAGCAAATGGACTTATATTGTCAGATTTGGATACTGGTAAAACTAAGTTTTATCCAGTTCGAAAACATCAGTTTACACCAATGGCATCAGTTGCCATTTATACACTAGAAGATACAATTCCGGTTGTGGATGTGTTCTCAAGGATGAAAGAAAAACAAAAGGATTTACCTGTTCCAAAGGCTTCAGATGATAAGATGGCCCTTCTAGAATATTTTGAACATATCGTGCCAGATTATGATGAAGATAGAGTTTATGTAAGTGATATCAAGAAGGTAATTAAGTGGTATACCTACCTTAATGATCGTAAAATATTTGAGTTAGTTGCTAATAGTGAGAAGGAACTTGCAAATAGCGAAGAAGAGTAGTTATTATAATTCCTCTAAACTCTGTTTGATTATTTCTGTTTCATAGCCTTTGCCTGCTGCAAATTTGAAGAGCTTAGATTTTAGTTGGTAATCATTCAAAGCTTTGTTAGAATAGATTCTCTTTTGTTTTTGTAAAAGTTGAACGAGGTTTTCAAAATATTCTTCTTGATCAATGTTATCCAAACCTTTTTTGATACAATAATCAGAAACTCTTTTTGATTTTAGATTCATTTTGATTTTGTACTTTCCCCATTGATTGATGCGATATTTCCCTCTTGCATATGAGATTGCATAGCGTTCTTCATTGAGGAAATCCTCTTGAATAAGAGCACTCATAATTTCCTCAAGTTTATCTCCATAAACCTCAAGCTTCAAAAGTTTTGTTCTAACTTCCGAATGACATCTTTCTTTGTACGCACAAAAATTTTGTAATTTCTCTAAAGCAATTTTGTCCATGTAATATTTATAATCAATTAAGTTGGAAATAGTTCGGCATAGATAAAAAAAATCCACTTATAAACATAAGTGGATTTTTATCGGTTAATTGGGGTGGCCTCTATAAATTGTATTGTTTTCGCATTGTTTTAAATTCAACAAGTTGCATAGTTGCGAATATTCGCCATAAACTGTTAAGAGAAGCGGTAAAAATGAGATATCCTTACCGATAGCAAATATAGAGTAATAATATAACATATTACAAAAAATCATAATATATTATCCAATAAAAAAATCCCGGCTACAAAGCCGGGATACCTTTAAGCTTCTTTGGTCATTTTGAGGAAGCTATCTGCCACTACTTCTGTCACATAGCGTTTGATGCCTTGTTTGTCCTCATACGACCTATAAGTCAATTTTCCATGGACTAATACCTGATTACCTTTGTTTAAGGAACTTACCATTTGTTCTCCTTTCTTCCCCCACGCCACAACCGTATGCCACTGTGTGGTCTGCACTTTTTCGCCTTCTGAATTTGTGTAGTACTCGCTTGTTGCCAAGGGAAAGTTGATAACTGAATTACCATTGTCAAAGGTTTTGACTTGTACATCATCACCAAGATTGCCAATTAATTGAACTGAATTTCTTAAAGTATTCATATAAATGATTTATGCTTACTTCGCCGTAAGCTGTTAAATACCAATAGGTGGGATAATTCAAGTAGAGGTAAACATTCTCACAAAAAAAATATTTAATTTGAAGAGGAACACAAATTCTGGTAAATAAAAAAGACGATCAATTTGATCGCCTTTTATTTTATAATCGTTCCATCTGTATTTCCATCCAATCACCGTTGTTGCATTCGGTGTCTAGTTCCATGTCTGCTGCAAAAAAGAAAATATTGAGATCTATATCATTGTCATCGCAGAAGAAGAATACCCGATCATCTAAATCTATTGATAAGGTGTTGTCATCTTCAGATGCTCGCCAAGTTCCTTGAGTAACTAAAAAATCTGTTCCTTCAAACCAGCTAATTTCCACAAAAAAATTACTTTCAAAAATCATATGCATATCTTGGAATGTACCATCGTCTGCCAAATTAATGCCAGAGTAAACATAGTCATCAACTACCCATTCACCCAAAATATCTAATTCTATAAGTGTGAGACTATCATCATCACAGGAGCTGAATGTCAGCATGGAAAGCAGGCAAGCTATTGGAATTAATATGTTCTTCATGATACTAGTTTTTATGAAGATATCTTATAGCTTATAATGGTTAACCGCATTGGATTGCTTTAACTTTGATTTAAGCATTATTAAGAAAAGCTTAAGAAAAAAAGGCCTGCAAATAAAAGTTGCAAGGCCTTCAAAGTTGGTATTGAAAATTATTTATGTCTTAGGCGAAATCAAATTCGTACTATAACATGTAATTCTTCCAATATTGTACCAAAGTTGGTTTCTTGCAATTATATAGCACTCAGTATAGACTTCGCAGGTTCTAATTACTCACGATTAATTCATATCTTGAAGTTTCTTATATGAGACCTATATGAATTATAATAAAATTGCTCAAATCCTTGATGCAGCCGCTTTAAATGCCCACTCCATTCAGCAAATTTCGCTTGAAACAAAGATGAATCTAGATGAGGCATATGGTATTCAAAGTATATCAATGGGCAGAAGGTATCTGCGAGGTGAGAAAAGAGTGGGTCTTAAAATGGGCTTCACAAGTAAAGCAAAGATGGAGCAGATGGGGGTCCATGATTTAATTTGGGGAAGACTAACTGATCAAATGGAAATCAAGCCTTTAGAAGATGTTAGTTTGACTTCTTATATACATCCTAGAGCAGAACCTGAAATTGCTTTTCTATTAAATGATCTAGAGTTGGATGAGTTAACTGTTGACACTGTTAAACAAAAAGTCAAAGGGGTAGCCATTGCAATTGAAATAATCGATTCGCGTTATGCAAATTTTAAATTTTCTTTGGAAGATGTTGTTGCAGATAATTGTTCTTCTTCAGGTTTTGTCTTAGGAGAATGGAAGGACATTTCAAATACTATTATTGATGTGAATATTTCACTTGAAGTAAATGATCAACTTATTCATGCTGGAAATTCAAATGCAATTATGGGTAATCCATGGGAGTCACTTGTTGCAGCTTTGCGACTTGCTAAAGAAAATGGTGAGTTACTAGATGACAATAGCATCATTTTGGCAGGAGCCGCTACTCCTGCAGAATATTTAAATGAAAATCAGAAAGTAACTGCAAAGGCGGATGGCTTGGGGTCAGTTACTTTTCAAACAATAAAATAATGTCAGAAAATAATAAATACTCAACAGTCGACTACAGTTCATACTTAGGACTTGACAAATTGTTATCTGCTCAAAAACTGAGAAGTGAAGGATTGCAGGAGGTGCCTGCTCATGATGAAATGTTGTTTATCATAGTCCATCAGAGCTACGAGCTTTGGTTTAAATTGATCATACATGAATTAGAATCGGTTATCAAAGTTTTTAAGACCAATAGGGTTGACGAAAAGAATCTTGGTA
>CALHKJ010000060.1 GCA_938033975.1 uncultured Saprospiraceae bacterium
CCTGCTTATCGCCTGACATCATTTCAATATGAGGAATCAGTTCTTTTACTTTATCATCGATTGAAATAGATTTATTTTCGATCATCGGAATTAGTGCGCTGATACCTTTTGCTTCTTTTCCACCTACAGAGTTTTCAGCAAGCATGCCATAATTTGCATTGGCATCATTAGGGTCCAATTCTAAAATTCTTTTCCAAGTTTGAATGGCCATTTTCTTATCCCCAAACTCCATGTACATTTTTGCAAGATTGTTCAGGTACCTCGTATTTTCTGGATTTGCTTTTATTAAAAAGTTGACGGCTTCTAGTTGAGCTTTTTTATCCCTTTTACTTTCGTAAATTTCCAACTTCCACATGGTCGATCTTTCATAAGCACCAAATCTGCTATCCAATTGAGAAATTGCATCCAAGGCCTTTTGTGTATCACCATTCTCTATGGCAAGTTGCACATACTCTTCTCTTGTTTGTAAATCTTCTGGATTTTGTTGGATCAACTTGTCCAAAATTTTTAGCGCTTCATCTGCATTGTTGGTTTTGGTATAGATATTTTTTGCCGTCTGATTGTAGCCATAGTTATTTGGCTCTTTTGATAAGGCCTTTTTTATGGAGGAAGATGCCTTTTCAAAATCTTCTAATTTATAATAGGCATTAGCTAATTCATAGTGGCAGACCGTGCAAGAACGATCTTTTTCAAGAAGTTGCTTCAGGAAATCAATTTGCTCTTCAAATTTATCCTGGTATTTGGCTGTCTGAGCATCCATGAACAAGGTCTGCAAAGACATATCATCTTCGGTATAGATACCCGGTTGCGCATTTGCCGAAAGGCATACAATAGCTAACAGAGTAAGCAATCCAATCTTTTTAATAAGCATGAATTCTGATTATATCACGAAATTAGTCAACGATAGTAATCTTCATCGTATTTGTACGGAATCTTTTAGCTAATGGCATTGAAGCCGTATTTACAATGACGTCGCCTATATCTAACAAATTTCTTTCCTTTAAAATTTCAGTTAGGTCGGAAATTGTTTCATCTGTTGAAGAAAATTTGTCGTAATAAAAGGTCTGAACCCCCCAAATTAGGTTCATAGTGGCCAACATCGGCTTTACAGAACTAAAAATATAAATAAGTGAGTTTGGTCGGTAAGATGCCACTTTAAAGGCAGTATGGCCAGATACAGTGATCCCAAGAATGGCTTTTGCCTTGATATCCTCGGCCATTTTAGCTGCCCCAAAGCAAATCGTATCAGAATAAAAGGTATCAGAATTGGGGTTTGCTTTAGGTCTTTTTGTTTGAAGTTCGTAGTGTTTTTCTGCTTCGGAAATGATTTTACTCATTGATTCTACTACTTCCACTGGGTAGTCCCCAACTGAAGTTTCTCCACTTAACATCACAGCATCTGCTCCATCCAAAACTGCATTAGCTACGTCTGTGATTTCAGCTCTTGTTGGTGATGGATTTTTGATCATACTTTCCATCATTTGAGTGGCGACAATCACTGGTCTCCCCATTTTGATACATCGTTTGATAATATCTTTCTGCATGGATGGTAATCTCTCCATAGGAACTTCCACACCGAGATCACCTCTCGCAATCATGATTGCATCAGTAGCTTTGATAATTGCTTTGATATCGGCTATTGCTTCTGGCTTTTCAATTTTGGAAATCACTTTTGCAAAGTGGCCTTTGTCTTTAATCTTTTGCTTGAGTTCAATTACATCTTGTGCTGAACGTACAAAAGAAAGCGCAATCCAATTGGCAGGTTGAGTAAGTATGAATTCCAAATCTTTGAGATCCTTTTTGGTGAGACTTGGCAAAGAAATTTTTGTGTCTGGTAGATTGACTCCTTTGTTAGAAGAAAGTATTCCACCAAATAATACCTTTAATTTGACTTTTGATTTTCGATCTGTCTCAATTACTTCAAAATGTAGTTTTCCATCATCGACCATGACCTTTTCACCTACATTTACATCGTTTGCAAAATTTTCATAGGACATATAGATTTGATCTATATTACCAACACATTTCTCATTTACGAAAGTGAGAACATCATCCTTTTTCAACTCAAGGGCATTATTTTCTATTTCCCCAACTCTCAATTTGGGACCTTGTAGATCACAAAGAATACCTATGTTGATATTGTGTTCTTCATTGATTTTAATGATCGTATTGATTGTTTTTTGATGCACTTCATGAGAACCATGAGAAAAGTTGAGACGAAAGACATCTGCGCCAGCATTTATGAGTTTTTCTAAAACTTCTTTTGAGCTTGAGGCTGGTCCAAGAGTGGCAACTATTTTAGTTTTTTGATGATTTCTTATCGCTAAATTCAAGATAGTAAGTGTTTTATATACATTAAGATAGCTAATGTAGCTAGCATTTTGTGGCTTTTTGAGTAATCATATTATTAATTTAATAAATATTTTAGGGAACTTTAGTAGTATAATTAATCATTTAATAATTTGAAATGCGCAAAGTATTGATTTAATTTGCGCCACTTAATAATAAATACATAGAATTATGTCTAACATTTCAGAAAAAGTAAAGCAAATCATCGTTGATAAATTAGGCGTTGATGAAAGCGAAGTAACTAACGAGGCAAGTTTCACAAATGATTTAGGAGCTGACTCATTAGATACGGTTGAACTGATAATGGAATTTGAAAAGGAATTTGATATTTCAATTCCAGACGAAGAAGCCGAAAAAATTACAACAGTAGGAATGGCTATTTCATTCCTGGAGGCTAATTAATAGCTTTCCGAATTGGTTACAAGAATCCACATAGGTCTCAGATCTATGTGGATTTTTAATTTATGACATTTTTTCGCTTTTAGAATAGTTAAATAAGCTAAGGATAAGAGCATAGAATCGCTTTAAAAGAATTATTTTCGAGTTATGAGAAGAGTTGTAATCACAGGTATGGGTGCCTTGACACCAATTGGAAACAATGCGAAAGATTTTGCTGAAGGATTATTAAATGGCAAAAGTGGAGCAGGACCAATTACTCGTTTTGATGCTTCATTATTTAAGACAAGATTTGCATGTGAGATAAAGGACTTGGAGTTGAATGATTTTCTAGATAGAAAAGCATCTCGCAGAATGGATCCTTTTACTCAATACGCTATGATTGTTTGTGAAGAAGCAATGCAACACAGTGGTTTGGATTATGAAAATATTGATCTCGATCGAGCAGGTGTTATTTGGGGAAGTGGAATAGGAGGATTCGAAACAATAGAGCACGATATGACTGAAGCCGCTCTTAGAGAAGGAGCGCCCAGATACAATCCGTTCCTTATTCCAAAATTGATAGCAGACATAGCTCCAGGTTATATATCCATCAAGTACGGTTTTAGAGGAATTAATTATGCGACAGTTTCTGCATGTGCGTCATCAACTCACTCAATATCTGCAGCTTTTGACTATATTAGATGGAATCGAGCTGATGTGATGATCAGTGGAGGTTCTGAAGCAGCGGTAACTAGAGCAGGAATAGGAGGCTTTTCTTCAATGAAAGCCCTATCTTCAAGGAATGATGATCCATTGACTGCTTCTAGACCATTTGATAAAGACAGAGATGGATTTGTTTTGGGAGAAGGAGCTGGAGCTGTCATCATAGAAGAATTGGAGCATGCTAAGAAAAGAGGAGCAAACATTCTTGCAGAGATAGTAGGGGTTGGCATGACGGCAGATGCGCATCATATCACTGCGCCACACCCAGAAGGATTGGGTGCGAAAAACGTAATGAAGCTTGCATTGAAGGATGCAGGTCTAAATAAAGAAGACATCGATTACATAAATGTCCATGGTACATCTACACCTTTGGGGGATTTGGCAGAATCAAAAGCAATCAAAGCTGTTTTTGAAGATCAAGCTTATGCATTGAATATTAGTTCTACCAAATCGATGACTGGACATTTGTTGGGTGCTGCTGGCGCGATTGAAGCCATAGCAGGAATTGTAGCTATTCAAGAGCAAGCAATTCCTCCTACGATTAATCACTTCACAGATGATCCAGCTTTTGATCCCAAGTTGAACCTAACGTTCAATGAGGCACAATCAAGAAAGGTAAACGCTGTCATCAGTAATACATTTGGTTTTGGAGGTCATAATTCTACAGTTATATTGAAAAAATATGAATAACTGAATATTGTGATCAAACGTTTTTATAATTATTACCTGTCAGATCAAAAGGGATTGGCGCGGAAATTTAAGGATGTTCTAGGGTTTGTTCCCAGGGACCTCCATCTATTCAAATTGGCATTTTATCATAAGTCAATGAATAGCGCAAATTCTCAAATTGATACTAGCAACAATGAACGTCTCGAGTATCTCGGAGATGCGATTTTGTCTACCATAGTGGCAGAGTATCTTTTCAAAAAATACCCAACTCAAAACGAAGGATTTCTAACCAAGATGAGATCAAAATTGGTTAAGAGAAAGACGCTCAACTTGGTAGCTGAAAGTATGGGCTTGGATATGATTTTATCTGAATACTCTCAAGGAGTATTAAGTCAATCTATGTTAGGCAATGCTTTGGAGGCATTGGTTGGTGCGATTTACATCGAATACGGGTACATCAAAACCAGAGATTATGTGGTTGAAAATATCTTGATGCAACACTTAGATGTGCACGAGTTAGAGATTCTTGATGACAATTACAAAAGCTTATTACTGGAATGGGCACAAAAGCATGGTAATGAGGTAGAATATAAATTACTATCTAAGACCAAGCTCAACAAAAGAGATCGATTTAAGGTTGGTGTGCACATCAATGGCAAACAAATTGCATTCGCCGAGGACTTTAACAAGAAGAGTGCAGAACAAACCGCCTCAAATTTGGTTTTATCTAAACTAAAGATTCTAGAAAAATAAAATGGATTCATTAACTCAGATTGTTCTTGGTGCTGCCGCTGGTGAAGTTGTTCTGGGTAAAAAAATCGGTAATCGAGCCATGCTTTGGGGAGCCGTAGGAGGTACCATTCCTGACATGGATGTTGTAGGGAAATATTTTCTTTCAGAGATTGACAATTTGGCCTTTCATCGTGGAATCACTCATTCAATTCTATTCAGTGTGCTCGGAGCTATTTTTTTTGGATGGCTCATCTATTCAATGTATAAAAGTCCCTATCACAAATGGATTGCAATTTTTTGCAAGTCGGTGGCTTTGGTGATTGTTTGTCTTGCTATTAATTTCGTCTTACGCATTTTTGTTGCTCAAGCTTGGCTTCCCACTGCAGTTATATTTGTTCTATTAAGCTTTTTATTTTTTAAATCTTCTCAAAGAAAATATTTCGATCAGGAACTAGAATCACCCAATGCTACTCGAAGTGAATGGCAATGGTTGATGTTCTGGGCTTTATTTACTCACCCAATATTGGATTGTTTCACCATGTATGGGACGCAATTGTTTGCACCATTTTCGGACATGAGAGTTGCTTGGAGTACAATCTCTGTAGCTGATCCACTTTATACTGTTCCTTTTATCACCTGCCTAATCATTGCTTCATGTTATAATAGAAGTTCTCCAAAAAGAAGAATCTGGAATTACCTTGGTATAGCTTTAAGTTCAGCATATCTAGTATTCACTGCATTTAATAAAAATAAGATTGAGTCGATCTATGAAGAAAGTTTAGCCAAGCAAGGAATATCATATGAGCGATATGTAACCAGCCCTTCTATCTTAAATAATGTTTTGTGGACCTGTACCTTAGAAGCAGAAGACTCATACTATCAAGGTCAATATTCTTTGTTTGACACCAAGGAAATCAATTTTGTTCCAATCAAAAAAAATCATCAGTTATTAAAAAATATTGATACCGATCCTACTATCAAGACACTGCGATGGTTCTGTGAAGACTACTTTAATGTCCAAGAGTTAGGTGATGGAAGATTGATGTTCAATGATCTTAGATTTGGTTCCTTTGGAGGTGAAAAGGAAGAAGATTTGGAGTTTATTTTTAGATTTTTGCTGACCGAAAAGAATAATTCTTACGAAATGCAGGAAGCTCGCGGAGGTCCTGATAGAGGCCGAGAAGAAGATGTCTTCACCAAATTATTAGAAAGAATCAAAGGAAATTGATTCTCAACTGCTAATATTTAAGAACAAATTTTATCAGAGAAAGCTTTATCGATGTGTTAATTTATTGACAATCAAGCATTTATAAGCCATAAGGAATCTGCTTATTTGCAGCTAAAAAAATCGCTTTTTACTTACCATATCTACAAAAAACAAGGTACATTAGTAACATATTCTTAAGCAATAGTTAAGTGAGGCATAATTACCAAAATTATGTCTACTTGCGAGAGGGGTCAAGGCATTGGTCCCTCTCTCTTTTTGCATTATCTTTTAAAAAAGTTTTGATTTAAATGGCATCAACTAAGGTTTTCTTATTGATCATTCTTAGCATGTTTTTATCCTGTTCAGAAATGGATTTCTCGATTTCGTTTAAGGACGAGCAAGCAATTATTGATGGCAGTTTGAATGACAAGGTTTGGAGTAAATGTAATGCACACAAACAATTTTATTCGCCTTGGTCTGATGCTGAAATTGAAAAAACTGAGTTTAGGAGTTTTCATGATAATAACAATCTATATTACCATTTTACTATTGAAGATCAAACATTGAATTGTTTTCAAAGTGCTGATCCTGCAGAGTCTATCGAGTAT
>CALHKJ010000061.1 GCA_938033975.1 uncultured Saprospiraceae bacterium
GACCAAATTATCTTTTACATCCTCTAGGTGGGCACTCACTCTACTTAGACCTTGGAATTCCTCAATTTTCGCTTTTAATTGTTCCAGTATTGTCAAATTTCACATATTTGAATTAACTAATAGATAAAGAGCTGATTATCAATACTAACTCCGCAGAAAATTAACAGCAGAAGATATTGGAAATTACTATCTTTATAAACACTAAAAATACTAAACACAACAAATTCATGGGTATTGTAAACGATTTAAAGAAAATATTTTTTGGAGCCTCTTCAGTAGCTAAATCTGCAGCCGAAACAACTGGTGATTTTTTGAAAGAAGAAGGAGGTGATATTTTAGCCAAAGGGAAGGATATGGTCACTGAGGCTGGAAAAACGGTGCTTGACAAAACAGCAGACTTAAAAGATGCAGTGACTGAGAACTCAGGTGGTATTCTGGATACAGCAAAAGATAAAATGTCAGACCTCGCTGATGGTATTTCTGAAAATCCGATTGTAAAGTCTGCAACAGAAAAAATTTCTGATGTTGCTGAAGGACTTTCTGAAAACCCTCTTGTACAATCAGCACAAGAAAAAGCTGAAAACCTTGGCAAGAAAATACTTGATACAGGTTCTAGTGCAGCTGAAAAGGGTCTTGAGGCTTCAGAGAGTGTCGGAGAAAAATTATTGGAAGCAAAAGACAGAGTTGCAGAAAATGCTGCAGAAGTTAAAGAGAAGATTTCAGAAAAAATGGAAGAAACCATGAAGAAAGCTGAAGCATGGGAAGCAGAACAAGCTAATAAGCCTCCAAAAGGTGAATTTGCTGAGAAAGATTTGGATGCTGGTGGCTCATTGTTGGATGGTACTGATGATTTCTTCTCAAAAGCTGACAAATTTGGTGATGGCGATTACGATGCTGTAAATGAAGGGAAATTAACAATTGAGGAAGCTCCTAAGGATACAAGTAAAACGATAGCCGATTTGGCAGGCTTTGAGGATGCTGATGGTGATGGAAACCCTCTAATTGATGATATAGATATAATAAACGACGATACTGATGGATAGAAGGCAGCGTTTTGCCATATATAACACTCTTATTAATAGGTAATTGGAATAATTTGAATTTAAAAACACGTCAAGAATATGATCTAGTTAGATCCTGTCTAGAAGGCAGTGAACAAGCTTTTAAGGGCTTATTTGACATGTTTGCACCTACAATGATGGCTGTTTGTACTAGATATGCCGTTGATAAATGTGAAGCTGAAGATTGGATGCAAGAAGGTTTTATCAAAGCATTCAATAATTTAGGTTCATTTAAATTTGAAGGTTCTTTTGAAGGTTGGTTGAGAAAAATTATGGTCAATACGGCACTTAAGCATCTCAATAAACCATCTAGAAAGGTCCATCAAACCGAGCTTGATCAATTTTTAGATACCGGTTATAACGGTGAAATTCTGTCTACACTTGCTGTAGAAGAAATTATCAATGTTGTAAATCAATTGCCTGAAGGATATAAAACTGTTTTTAGTCTTAGTGTGATTGATGGTTATAATCACAAAGAAATAGCAGAAAAATTAGGAATAACTGAATCAACTTCCAGATCTCAACTTGTCAAAGCTAAAAAGGCTTTGAAAAATAAATTACATAAAATTATGAAGCTAGCCGGGTGAGAAATTTTGAAGATATAATGAAGGATAAGCTCTATGGAGCTGAGAGTGATTACTCTGACAAAATCTGGGAAAACGTTAAGAAGGAAATACCTATTACCAAAAAAAGTAATAGTAGATACATTTGGATGTCTGCATTTCTCTTTGCAATCCTTTCCATGATATTGATGGTTCAACAGTATCCTAACTGGAAGGTTAATCAAGAATCAGCAGAAAGTTTCACACAAGTTGAACCATTAGATGTAAGCCAATTTATTCTAAGTCAAGCTGATCTTGATTCAAGGCAAGTATATTCTTCAGTTCAAAAAGTCATTCCTACCCTGCGTAAAGCAAATGAAATCAATAATGAACAAATTCTAAGCTCTAGGTCAAATTCTCTTTCACCGAATGTACCTACACTAGCCTCAACTGAATTTGCTAAAAGAAAAAACGAAAAGAAAATTATCAGTCAATCAACTAGACTGTCTCTTGAACAAACCGCATCAAGGGACATTTTTTTTGATACCGATGACTCAGCAAAAATATCTGAGTTGAATGATTTAAAAGTGATTAAAGAAAAATTTGAAAAGGAAGCTCCTTTGTACACATTGGCAACAATTTCAAAATTCAATGTTGGTCTTAAGATTCCAGAATATAAAATCACAGCAAACTCACGAAATAAAGATAATGATGTACACTGCGAAGTTTTAAAAGGAAAACAAAGTAAATATTACATCGCAGGCAGACATGTAAACAGTTACGCTTTTAATAATTTAAAGGCCAAAGGACCTGCAGCTGAAGAATACCTTACAAGTAGATATGCGTCTGAATCGAAAAAGTATTCATTTTCTGATGAAGTCTCATTTGGTGTGGAATATAGAAGTGGTGTTTTTGCCGAATTAGGTATCCGCTATGATCAGATCAATGAAAAATTTAATTTTTATGATCCTAATGCAAGAGGCACTAGCACATTTATTGTTTCTGACACAATCCAAGCTGGAGCTGGCTCTACAGTGATTATTGATACTATAACAACTGAATTAACTGGTTTGAGAGAAGTTGTCAATAGCAATCATCATAAAAAGATTTCAGTACCATTGTCTATTGGATATAAATTGCCTCTTAATAAGAAAGTATCAATTGCAGGACGTACAGGCCTATTGTTAAATGTGTGGTCAAGATATGAGGGTAAAATGTTTGACGAGAATCTAGAAGTTGTATCTATTTCACATAGACAATCGAGTCTGAATCCACTATTTAATAAATTAGTGCACAGTGTATCAGCTAGTGCATTTTTACAATATAAAATGAATAAAAGAATGGAGTTTTTAGTAGGTCTAGATGGGTACAAAAATTTAGACTCTGCTACTTATGAATCTAATCCACTTAATCAAAAGTATGCCTCACTTGGTATATTCATTGGAACAAAATATAACCTATAATTAATTAATAGTAAACAAAGGGAAGTTGAGAAAAAATTTACTAGTTTATCTGAGTTTTATAATGTTGTTTTCATCAGGGTGTCAAAAGGATAAAGACGATTTTATCCCCTACCCCCTTGATGGTAAAATAACTTCGATGATAGATCAATTGTTAGATGGTCCGCAATCGTTTGAGATTCAGAATGGAATTAACCAAAATGTTTTGGTTGATAAGACAATCGATTTGAAAGTTGATGCGCAAAGCTTTTCAGATTTTGACGGTGAATTAATTTCACTTGAATGGACATATGCGAAAAATGGTGTAGAAATGGAGTTATATAATATTCCCCATTATGCCAGTAACTACTATTTAGATCCTAGTTATACTTTTAGTATATCCTCACCAAATGAAGTCTCAATTAATAATGATAAGCCAATTGAATTGCTTATTGAATCAGACTTGGTTGAAGGTAAGTCCTTGTTCTTTATGTCAAGTGAAGGTTGGAGTGAGTTGGATATCTCTAAATTGGAAATCACAGAGTGGGATGATGAAAATGGATTTGCTAAAAGTGGTTTTAAGGTAATTGTTGAAAATTTGGGTTGGTATTCAATTGCTTCCAAATTTCAATTTGCTGAAGAAGGTCAAAGTGAATTTTGTTTGAAGATGGAAGGAAAATATACTCAAGGAAATAGTAAGTCATTAATACTTTTTGACAATGATATTGCAGTACCAATAACAAGATCTTTGGATCAGGGATTATTTTGTACTAGCATGCAAATTCCATCTAATACGACAATTCAAGTAATTTCTTTGTCAAATCTTAGGGAAGGAGAATATGAATTCTTTTATTTGGAAACCGAAATGGAAAATGGTTTGATTGTTGCACCTACTTTTGAAGCAAAATCGATAGAAGAGATAAAGATTATCTTAGAAAATATATAAGAAGCATTTATATGCATTAGAGAGTTGCCTGTCCATGCTTACGCATGGCAGGCATTTTTTATTTCTCTAATAATCCTTTTATATCTGCAGGCGAATAATTAACTGATTTCAGCACTTTGCCGTCGTCAATTCTATATACTAAAAACTCTCCATTTCGCTGTTCTATTCTTGAATCCATCCCTTTGGCATTTTTATAGTGCTTTTGAGTAGCTTCAGCTTCATCTAAAGTTTTGCATGTCTTGCTCATATTTGAGCGCTGCACTTCATCAAAAAGGGTTTTGAATTTGTTTTTAAGTCCAAACTCCAAGATTGCTCCAGATAATACATATTGAAGATCACAAAAAGCATCAGCTACTTCTACAAGATCGTTATTCTCTATTGCCTCTTTTAATTCAGCAAGCTCCTCTTCAATTAGATTAATCCTTAGTCTTGTTCTGTCTAAACTTGGAATAATAGGTTCTTCAAGGACAGGTAAGTTAAATGTATCGTGAAAATCAGCAACTGAACTCAATGCTTCAGCTTCCTCTATTTTTCGATTAGGCATATTATTGTTTTATAATTGTTTTGGTTATTTTTTGATTAGTCCCTGGCAAACTTAAAGAAATAAAATACAAACCAGTTTCAAGATTTGATAAATCTAGTTGATTGAGTATGGTTTTATTTGTAAGCTTTTGACCTAAATTATTAAATAATTCAACCTCAACATTATTAGGCATTCCTTCTATGTTTACTATACCACTTGTTGGATTAGGGTAAATATTTACGGAAGTGAGATCTTCATTACTATTAGAAACTGGCTGTGTTTCAAGATCAACGCGATAGGTGCCAAAACCATGAGTTGCAGCCCAAAGCTTGTTGTTGGCGGTGGAAATCTTCAAGTCCAATACGATAGCTGCAGAAGGAAGCCCTATTTGATATGGTTCCCAAGACTGACCTCCATTGTTGGTATAATAAACGCCAAGATCATTTCCTACATAAATTTCATCTTCGTTATATGGGTTTATAATTACTGCATTTGTGGGCACAAGAGGAAGGTTGTTGGTGATATCATTCCAAGTTAAACCATAGTCCTCAGTCAGAAAAACATGTGGGTTGTCAAAACCGCTATAAACTGCAATTGCTTTCTCTGGGCTGTTTGGAAAAACAGAGATGTCATTGACTATTTGATTTCCAAGTGGACTTACTTCGGTAAAGCTATTGCCTCCATTAGTAGAAACCATAAGGGCCGCAGGATGATCTTCAGGTGCTGTCCCTGCATAGATTACATCATCATCAAGTTCTGCAACGTCCAATGCAAAAATTGGGTCACCATTCAACATCTGTTGATTGTTTAGTCTAAGCCAATCGTCGCCATCATTAAAGGTTTTATATAGATATTTTCCGGCAGCATACAAAACTGAAGGATTGATTTTTGATATTACAAAGGGAGCAATAAATAATGGTTCGTCTCCTGTCAAGTTTGGAGATCTATTTGAAAAAGATGCTCCTCCATTATTTGTTCTTGCGATTCTCAAGTTTTGTGATGAGGCATAGAATATATTATCATTTATGGGATTGATAGCAGTCCAACTGCCGTCGCCTCCAACGGCTCTTCTCCAAGCTTCAGAGCCTTGAAAGATAGAGGTGCTATTGTCCTGTAATCCTCCTAGTGCCAAATTTTCATCATTGTTAGATGCAGAAAATCCATTATAAAATTGAGTGGTTTGGAGTCCAGCATTAGCACTTCTGAAAGTCTCGCCTCGATCAAATGAAAGAAATACACCACCATCGTTTCCGAATATGACCAGATCTTCGATTTCCGGATGATGTCTAACAAAGTGGTGATCAGAATGCGAATAAAAAGGAGGTCCATCAGGACCTAGCACTGGAATATCGCCTAATTCTACTCCTCCACTTGATTTTTGAATTAAGTTTAATCCTCCATCAGTACTTTTATGAATATCTATTCCAATTGCAATTACTTCATTTTCATTTTCAGGATGTATAGACACGTCGTGATAAAACCATCCTTGCCATCTAGAGTAATCTGTTTGATTTACAGTGATAAAACTTTGTCCATTATTTGTAGATTTTAAAAGCCAAGTAAAACCATCATCAAACCAAAACCCATTACCTACTGAAGCATACAAAACTTCAGGAGATGATTCACTTCTTGCAAGTAGTATCTTGCCGGCGAAAGATGATGGTACTCCTTGAGATTCTTCCCAACTTACTCCCGCATC
>CALHKJ010000062.1 GCA_938033975.1 uncultured Saprospiraceae bacterium
ATTCATAAATATCTCCCAAAAATTGGCTTATGTGAACTGTATTATTTTTAAATAGGCAAAATGCACTTTTCATATCTGCTCCCATAGCTAAAGTGCTTCGACTATTTAATTTGAAATCTTTATTGATATAGTTTGGCGCCATGCCTCTTGATCTTCTAATAATTATTTTCTGTTTTTTCTTAGAAGAGAATACAACTACAGAATCGTCTTGTGGCGTAATAATGGTCCTATCATTTGAAACTACATAATCTGCAACTTGAGATAAATTATCAATAGCAATTTGATCTTTAAATATTATTGGAGATTTTGAAATATTTCCACTTGTTGCTACAATTGGTTGTTTGAAGTTGTTTAATAAAATTTGAAAAAGAGGATTGTAAGGAATCATGACTCCCACACGATCAAAGTGGTCGCAGACGGCATTAAATTGAAAAGCTTTATTCTTTGCAATTAATGTAATTGGAGAAGAAGAACTTTCAAGGATATTTATTTCTTCAGGCTTCAAATCAAATTCTTGTAAAGAGTTGATCCCTGGATACATTAAAGCCAGAGGCTTGCTAGGTCTTTTCTTCCATAGACGAATATGATTAATTGCGCTTGTGTTAGATGCATCACAGGTGAGAAGATAGCCTCCAATTCCCTTGATTGCAACAATTTTATTGTTTCTCCATGCATTAATCACAGTATTGTGGATGAGTTCATGATCTTGTGTAATGCATTCCTTTTTAGCATTAAAAAGAGATAGCCGGATGCCACAATCTAAACAAGAATTGGTTTGGGAATAATATCTACGATCTTCAGGATTTTGATATTCTGATTCACATGATTGACACATTTTAAAATTGTGCATTTCTGTATTTATTCTATCATAGGGAAGAGAATTAATTATAGAATATCTTGGGCCACAATTTGTGCAGGTAATAAATTCGTAATTGAAACGCCTATTTTTAGGATTTGACATTTCATTTCTACAGATTTTGCATAAAGCAAAATCTGGCGCAATAGATAATGTCGTTTCTGCAGAGTTGACTTCCTCTTGTTTGATTGTAAAATTTTGATAAGGATTAAAGTCGACAGAGTATCTCTTTATGGAAACAACTTTTGCATGAGCGGGACAAAATTTAAACCCAATATCATAGGCAAAGGTTTTTGATAAAGCTTCATTGCAATTTACTTCGATATGTAAGCCATCCATTCCGTTTTTTACATACCCACTCAAACCAAACTTTTTTGCTTGTGCATACACCAAAGGTCGATATCCAACACCTTGAACGATCCCTTTAATATGAATATGCCAAGTCTGAATTTGTTTATCCATGGATTGCTTGAAATTGACTTCTTGTTTTTGAAGTTAAGTGATAGCAATATAGTTAATAACTAGAAGTAATTATCTTAGTTTTAAACCTAGAATAGCTAGTGTGTCATAAGCTTGCTGTGATAGACTGAGATATATTAAAGAAGTATATTGGTAAAATGTGAGTACTAAAACAACTTAATCATTCTTATTTGCGATAAACTAATAGAAAGAAACATTAGAAATTGAAAACAAGATTATTTATAACAAATATTGTTCTCTTATTTTTCCTCTCAAGTATTCATTCTCAGGACACACTGAAAGTCGAAGAACCCAAGGTCAATAAAAAGAAACTAGCTACAGCTATTGTAACAGAATCAGTATTGTACACAGGTCTTATGTCTTATCTAGGGTTTGTATGGTACAAAGATTCCGAACGTGCACCTTTTCATCTATATGATGATAGTAAAGGATATTTGCAAATTGACAAGATGGGCCATGCTTATGGCGCATATATTGAAAGTTACCTATGTTATAATTGGCTTAGAAATGCAGGAGTGAGTAAGAATAAATCATTGTTGTACGGAGGGACTATGGGAATCATTATGCAAACGCCCATAGAAGTCTTTGACGGAATTTATGAAAACTGGGGTTTTTCATGGAGTGATATGGCTGCTAATACTGCTGGTTCTTTTTTATTGATTGGCCAAGAGATAGTTTTCGATAAGCAATTGTTTAGTTATAAATTTAGTTTTCGGCAATCTGTTTATGCAGAGCAAGCAAATGGCTATCTTGGAGATTCTCCTTTGGAGAGTTTGTTTTATGATTACAATGGACACAGTTATTGGTTGAGCACCAATGTCAATAATTTTATTAAAAATGAAAGAATTCCAGATTGGTTAAATATAGCAGTTGGCTATAGTGCAAATGGAATGTTTGGCGAGTTTGAAAATAGAAGTTCTTGGCGAGGAGTAGCCATTCCAGAAACAGAAAGATACCGTCAATTCTTTTTATCTCCTGATATAGATTGGACAAAAATTCCAACAAAGTCTAAGATTGTAAAAGATCTATTTCATGCTTTAAACTTCATCAAGTTTCCTGCTCCTGCATTGGAGTTGGATGGGAGAGGGAAGATTAAGGGGCATTGGCTGTATTTCTAGAAGTCAGATATCAGACTTCAGACGTCAGAGGTTTGCAACAAGGTCTTTCGACCTATCTTCTTATGTATGCATATTTTACTTACTTTCTTCTTTTTCTTCGGTTTCTGCTTGTATGTTCTGGCCACCGCCACCTAAATCGCAGCCGTCGATGAACGCTAAAAACTCACAACCGTTGATTGTTTCAAAGCCTGGTAAAAGATTAATTTCTGTTGCTGAATCATAATCTACAACAGCGCCGACATCAATAGTTTGTATTGACTCGATGATACCATCGGTTTCATGGTCTGCAATTCCTGACTCAGTTCCTACTAACATGTCAGCGCCTGACAAATGCATTGGGCTGACTGTAACAGTGGTAAATGAAATATCAGAACATCCTGCATTGGAAGTAATTTCAACACCTAGCTGATCACCATTGACAAGTGTAGTTGTGTTAAAGATATTTGATGATCCAGTTTGTAATGATTCGCCAGTATCTAAAGCGCCATTGTCATTTGCATCCAGAAAAAATTCATAGTTTGATTCTCCAGAAGGGCTTGCACTTAATTCGATATTATCTCCATAGCATTGAGGAGAGTCATCAGATATTACTGCAATGAATGGGTTGATAGGAGTACATGATAGTTCATATTCAATAATGAATTCCCCAGCAGATGAACTATGAATGAAAGAATTACTACCAAAATTAATATTTACAGTTTCCGAACTTAGATCATCATCATCATTAATAAAAAAGCCAGTATCATAGCTGCAATTAGAAAATGCGGAATCATCTTCATAAGATTCTACAAAAAGTGGCAGTGATGTAGCTCCACAAGTTGTTGTACCCAAATCAATGGTTATTGGAATTGCTGAGCCACAAATGGATTGTGCAATGGTTGTACTTGGATTACCTGAAGCTCCTGAAGTGGGAACATTAAAATAAAATTGTTGGTTGTCAAAGGTCATTACCCATTCAGCATCTCCACCGGTATCACCTGTTGATGGGAAAGTGATGCTAGTAATTTCAAAAGTTACATCATTACTTTGTGTAGCGGAACATGGTTGATATTCATTTGGATTTATTGCTACTGCGGCACAAGCATCAACGGCACCCCAACCAAAACCAGATGTCTTATTTGGATAGCTACTAGATGTTTGAATTAATCTATTAAATAATTGACCTCTGTTAAAGCTTGGATTATTGCTTAATACCAATGCAGCTGTGCCAGCCATAATGGCTGTTGCTGCAGACGAACCTCCAACATATCCATTGTAAGGTCCCGCGACATTATCATTGGTCAAAGTCGGTGCATTATTACCAGAACCAGTTCTTTCCATGTACATAGTAAAGTCAACTTCAGTACCTTCATGGCAAATATCACATTTTTGAAAGTTACTGTTCTCAAGAGCTCCTGTTACTGCAACAGTTTCTGGCATATCTGCAGGAAATATTACACCATACCAATTTGTAAAAGTGGTCGATGTTCCAGCTGCTGCAAATATCAGTTTGCCAGAATTGTAAGCATAAATAATTCCATCCTCAACTGGTTCAGAACCCGTGATGTCGCCTAGTGACATACTTATAATTTTTATTCTAGGGTCATCAGCTGCATGTGTAAGTGCATTTTTCAAACCATTTTGTTCGTCCGTTGCATCTATTCTTACATCATTAGT
>CALHKJ010000063.1 GCA_938033975.1 uncultured Saprospiraceae bacterium
CTCTTCTCCATCTTCTTCTCTTGCTTCGTTGTTATCTGTATAGCACTCCATCATCTGTGCGAAATACTCTGAGTTTAGATCCTCACTATATTCAATTGGTGGTACTGTAGAAGTTTCATCAGGAGAGATTACAAAAGTTCTTGCAGATCCCCAGTAAGGAAACAAAGCTCTTTCTGGTTCAGCAGAATAAGTCCAGTAGCCTTCTCCAGTTGGTGGCTCATATGATGCAGGCTGCGGTGCTAGAATTTGTGCCTCCGCTTCAGTATCAGTTTGACTGTATGCAATTACTTGTGTTGCAACATATTCACCCCACTCTATTGCTTCCTCTATATCATCATCAGATTCTCCGTCAGAAAACTCATTCAACAACTCTTGTTCAAGTTGATCAATTCTAGCTTGAGTACCTGAAGGTGTGTTATAAATAAAGTGACCTAATGCTGTAGCCAAACAACTGTTCAGTGCTATTTCGTAATTTACTCCTTGTGGTTGTGCATCTTGATCTATTTCCAAGCCATCAAGATTGTTTTCGTTAGAGCCTTGACCTCTGATACCATCAACTGCTGTTTCGTAAGAGGCTAGATAAATGTATGCAAAAGCTCTTGCGCTTGCATTAGGACGCATTCCCGTTGCATATCTTTCTATTTCCAACATCAGCTCTGTCCATTCATACAAAACATCTGCATCGATATTGGCTAATTCTCCACCTTGACCGCCTCCGTTATTTCCTCCTGGGCCACCATTTTGACCACCTCCGTTATTGCCACCTTGGCCACCACCGTTATTGCCGCCTTGGCCACCATTATTTCCACCACCTCCGCCACCACCGCGGATTTCTTGACCTCCCCTAAGTTCTGCATCTGTTATTAAAGCTTCATCTTCTGAGCAACTTGTTAGGATCATTGCCATGCTTGCTATTAAAAAAACTATTTTTATTATTCCCGATTTCATGCTTGTGCTTTTTTTAATGTTAAAGAATTGGAATATAAATTCCATGTGTTGCTTAATCATGATACACCCACGGCCGCTGAGCTTTAGAAGATTAAGCTAATAAGTAAAATGCCTCATTTACACATTATTTGTTTTGAATTAACTTGTATATCTTAAAAACAAGGCAGTTTGAAAAACACCTACCCCGATCATAAAAATTCTAATATTTATTTCGAAAAACTAATATTTAAAAGCCTTTGTAATTTGATTATTAGAGTTAATTTAATGGCATAAATAGTGCTGTGCTAAATGAGAAATAATTGTCATTTTAAATGAGCATATATCCAAGGAATTAACCATATAGAGTTACGATTATCCTCAAGCAAAGACTGAAGTCCAAAGAGGGACATTTGAGAGATATTAGATATTCTAGGATACTATAAAGAAGAACAATCTATGAGTAAATATAATTTTGCCTGCATCCCTAATGAACTAGCAAGCTATGAGTTTGCTAAAATTGTACTACAATCAATACCCTATGATGAAACAAGTACATGGGGCAAGGGTGCAGATTTGGGTTTTGATGCATTTTGGGATGCCGCTCAAAACATGGAACTCTACGACATAGAAACCAATAGTGAAGTTTACAAGCAAGGGATACATACTCTTCCGGAAATAAAAAACTTTGCTACTCCAGAATCCATGTACAAAAAGGTATATAAACTAACACAAGGAATATTAAAGACAGACAAGTTCCCGAGCTTCTTTGGAGGTGAACACTCGATTAGTATTGGTATCATTCAGGCATTTTATGAAAAATATAAAGATCTAACCGTGCTACAAATTGATGCCCATGCCGATCTTAGAAGTGAATATATGGGCACGCCTTACAATCATGCCTGTGCCCTATTTGACGCAAGTAAAAATACAAACCTCATCCAAGTAGGAATTAGAAGTATGGACTCAAGTGAAAAAGAACATATGGACGAAGCCAGGGTTTTTTGGGGAGAGGATATTAGGAATGGCAGCTCTTGGCAAGATGAATCCATTGGCAAGATGACGGATGATGTGTACATTACTTTTGATCTTGATGCTTTTGATCCATCGATTATGCCTGCAACTGGAACTCCCGAACCAGGTGGTTTGTATTGGAACGAAACGATCCAATATTTACGCAAAGTGTTTGAAAATAGAAATGTAGTGGGATTTGATATAGTGGAACTAGCTCCCATTGAGGGACTCAAAGGGCCACAGTTTCTCGCTGCAAAATTATACTACAAAATGTTATCCTATAAATTTATGAAGTTATGAAGAGAGGACCCGTTTCAGAATTTATGCTAAAACACTATAAGCATTTTAATGCAGCAACAGTTGTTGATGCTGCCCTAGCCTACGAAGATCAATTGAGCAAAGGCCATAAGATGATGATTACTTTGGCAGGAGCTATGAGCACAGCTGAACTTGGAAAGTCATTGGCCGAAATGATAAGACAAGATAAGGTGCAAATCATTACTTGTACTGGAGCTAACTTAGAAGAAGATGTATTCAATCTTGTAGCACACGACCATTACAAAAGAATTCCAAATTACAGAGATCTTTCTCCACAAGATGAAAAAGATCTATTGGATCAACATTATAACAGAGTAACAGATACCTGCATCCCAGAGGAAGAAGCAATGAGAGCGATCGAGGAGCATCTATACAAGGTCTGGAAAGATGCAGACGACAAGAATGAGTCATATCTCCCTCATGAATACTTTTACAAAATTCTACTGAGTGGAGATTTGAAAGATTCTTATCAAATTGATCCAGCTGATTCCTGGTTGCTTGCCGCTGCTGAAAAGAACATTCCTATTATTGTTCCCGGCTGGGAAGATTCCACCTGTGGTAATTTCTTTGCTTCTTATTGTATTACTGAGGACATGAAAGCAAGCACCATGAAATCAGGTATTCAGTATATGATGATGTTGGCTCAATGGTATCAGGACAATGCAACTGACAAAGGGATTGGATTTTTTCAAATAGGAGGAGGAATTGCTGGGGACTTCCCTATCTGCGTAGTCCCT
>CALHKJ010000064.1 GCA_938033975.1 uncultured Saprospiraceae bacterium
ACTTAGCCTGGAGTTCTTTGACATATCTATTTTACCTCTTTTTCAAGATAAAGAAACTACACATCTACAATCCGTTAATGATTGGAGAAAATTGATACAAAGTTCTCAAGGTCTTATTATTACCAGTCCCGAATATTTAGCGAATATTCCTGCTGCCCTAAAAAATGCTTTGGAGTGGTTAAACACAGATAGTTTACTGGCAAATAAAAAGGTCCTACCGATTATTTTTACACCTCAAAAGCCAAGAGGTGAAAGAGCCATGCAAGCACTGTTGTGGTCTCTTAAAAGTTTGCATGCCCAGATTTTACCTTCTATTTCACTTTATCATAGTGATTTTACTTCCGTAAATGAATCCCTGGAAGCAAGTTCTGAAACTTTAGAAATATTGCAAGCCAGCCTGGAATACTTTAGCGCATCATCTCAATAAGGAGCGTTGCTTTCGCAAAAAGATAAGATAGTTTGAAATTCGCTCTACCAATCGAGAATTCCACTTGCGGTATTTGCGCAAAGCATCATTATCAATATACTCTTCATCAAATGCAATGATCATCATATCCAGAGTTTCCGCTGCAAAAGATATTGCAGTTTCGCAGCAGTAAATATTTTCATCAAGCGAGCTTTCATTCCCTTTTGCCAAAATTGTGGTGATGGCTCTAGAACTATCTATCATATCAAAGCCCAATCTTTCTCGTTCCCTCTTAGGCAAACTTTTAGCCAGCTTGCTAAGTTTTTTTCTATACTTTCTCGCCGCTTTGTAAATTTCTAAATCTTCAAAAACTAGTTTTTTCATTTGTCTTGCTTGAATATTAATGTAGTTCGGCTTAGCTAATTTAATTAACTCCATGGTCTTATGATTCTATTTCCATTTTAATCATTGATATTTTTTTGGGTTGCTCTAAATTTTCGTTTATCATTTTTTGATGGATCAGTCACTCTTTCGACTGCATCCAATACATTAAGGTGATGTTTTTCCGATTCTCCTAGTAGATTTGATCTGTACAATCTATCGCGCACCGGTCCTATAGCACCGCACATATGTAATTCAATATTTTTAGATTTCAATAGCTCATCCACCTCTTTAAGGATATGTGTTCCATGACTATCCATCTCATGAATCAATCTTGCATCCAATAATAGATACCGCATTTTTGGTCGTGTGTCAATATATTCTAAAACCTTATCTCTAAAGGTAGATGCATTGGCAAAGAATAACTGATTCTCAAATCTGAAAATAACAATCTCTTCACTTTCTTGTGCTTCCGCAAATCTACATACGTCCTTAAAACTATTCGTTCCTGGTAACCTACCCAAGGTCACAATGTTCGGTTTTGAAATTTTGTAAAGTATAGCAAGCACAGAAAATAAAACGCCTATTGCTACCCCAAACTCAATACCCAAAAATAGGGTAGTCAGAAATGTAATAAGTAACATGATAAAATCAGTCTTACTTACCCTGTAAATATATTTAGCCTGCTTGATATTAAACAAGCTAAAGATAGATACCAAAATAATCCCTGCAAGGATTGGTTTAGGTAGGTAATAGAAGACACCTGTTAAATACAAAATTGTGAGAACTACAATGATCGCCGTGACCAAAGATGAGATCATTGTCTTTGCTCCGCTTTCAGCATTGATTGCCGATCGAGTAAAACTACCAGAACTGGGCATGGCTTGGAAAAATGCACCAACTATTTTAGCGTAGCCGATGGCTCTTAATTCTACATTGGGATAAATGGTGTGATCACTATATCTTGCTTCCATAGCTTTTGCTATACCCATACTTTCAACAATCCCTATTAAGCTTACAGTCAAGATAGTTGGGACGAGCAATTTTAATTGCTCTAAGGTCAATGATATAGTTTGAAATTCAGGAAGTCCTTTTGGAATGTTTCCTACTACCTCAACGCCTTTTTCTTCGAAATTAAAAAAGTATGAAAGAGCAATAGCTAAAATGACAACAATCAAAGGGCCGGGAATGCTCCTTCCGATCTTCTTTATAGAGTATATGATTATTATGGCCACCAGGCATATGCTTAAGCTAATGAGGTTAGTGCTATCCATATTTTTAATGGCATACGAAATCGTATCATAAAGCTGAGAAGAATTTGGAATATGAAAACCTAAAGCATCTTTTAGTTGCGAAACCAAAATGATGATGGCCGCCGCTGAAGTAAATCCTACTATAACAGCATGTGATAAAAAATTGACCACAAAGCCCAATCTAAAAAATCCCAACACAGCTTGGATAAGCCCAATAATCAATCCTGCCGCCAAGACCAATTGAATGTATTCTGGACTACCTGGTTCAGAGATAACTGAAACCCCTGATAATATTAATAAGGAAGAAATTGCCACTGGGCCGACTGACATTTTAGTAGACGAGGCAAACAAAGCATAGATTATTAAAGGTACTAAGCCACCATATAATCCATATATCGGAGGCATACCTGCCAACATAGCGTAAGCCATGGATTGAGGTATTAAAACACTAGCTACTGTCAATCCAGCAAACAAATCATTCCTAAAAAACTCCTTCTTGTAATTTTTTAGAATGGATAGAAAGGGGAAAAATTTGTTGTACGTCTTTTTCAATTTATACAAAGCTACATTAATAAGGCCTTGATTATATGCCTTTTTGATACATTTACATAAATATATATCTAATATGATTATCCCAATTGGTGATGAAAATGTTAAAGGAGGAGCCAAACCAATTTTCTCCTATTCATTCATTGTCATTAATATCTTAATTTTTGTATTTCAAGTCTCCCTTGGGGTGGAAGGTTATCAAAACCTTTTACAAGACTTTGGTGCCATTCCTAATGAAATCAGCAACAAAGAGGATCTACATACCTTAATAACATCTATATTTCTTCATGGGGGCATCATGCACCTTGCTGGTAATATGCTCTTTTTATGGCTGTTTGCAGATAATATTGAAGCAACTGTGGGCAATCTGCATTTTCTATTTTTCTATTTACTTGGAGGGTTTATTGCTTCGATGGCTCAAATTGTATTTGATCCGACTTCAACATTGCCTACCGTAGGAGCAAGTGGTGCGATATCCGCTGTAATGGGTGCTTATATTGTTTGTTTTCCAAAGTCAAAGATTAAAATGTTTGTGCTTATTTTCTTTAAATCATTCTATATATCAGCTTTACTATTCCTTGGTTTCTGGTTTGGTCAACAAATTTTTTCCTCGCTTTCAATTGGTGTGGATTCTGATCAAGGTGGTGTGGCGTGGTG
>CALHKJ010000065.1 GCA_938033975.1 uncultured Saprospiraceae bacterium
AATTACAAAGTAAACAAGAGCAATAAACCAAAATGTTTTTCTAAAGCCGACAATGAATTCAAACGGGAATCGCTTGAATGGGGTTGGAATAGTTCTCAACCAATATTGCTTGGTTTTAATAAATGCTAATAAGACAATTGATGGGAAGATAATAAATGCGCTAAGCAATTCTGTTTCAAGTAAAAGTAAAATCAGAAATGGTAAGGCCATTATGCTATTTTCTACCAACCTGATTTTATAGAAATCCGTTTTGGAATATATATTTTTTAAAGACTCATTCCTTTTGCTATCAGTTAAACTCAAAATACTGAAAATTGCAAATACCAACAATATCCAATGAGCGTAATCGATTTTATAAAAAAGTAATTTTGAAAGTATAAAAAAGAATGCAAGCCCAAGTATAATCCCAAGAGTAGGATGAATTCCCAAGTGCTCAGACCATCTGGAAAACCTTTTGTATTGAAGCCGGAAATAATATTTCACGATGTAAAAATAGACTAATTATTCAAGGATAAGAAAACTGATTTATTAGACTTGTTGCTTGATCCAATCACTTTTTAAAACAGAATAAATATCTACACTGATATATTTTCCATTCTTTACTTCACATTCCCTCATAGTCCCTTCGTAAGTAAAGTTGATTTTGTGCAAGGCACTTTTACATTTATCATTTTCGCTGACCACATACCCTTCAATCCTGTTAAGATCTAATTTTGTAAATCCTTCTTCGAAAAGAAGAGGCATCACTTCTTTTAATATTCCATTCCCCCAAAATTCTTTTAGTAACCACAAACCGATTTCTGCTTTTTTATGTTCAGCATCCAAGTTGTTAAAGCCGCAAGCTCCTCTAAATTCATTATCATTAACTCCAAATATTCCCCACCATATTCCAGTTTCTTCTTTTTTAAGATTTTCATACCAATCCATTTGAACTTTAGTTTCTTCTAAACTTGCAAAGTGTACATCATAAAATTGGGTTATCTCAGGATTGGAGAGTCCTTTATGTATGTATGCTATATCTTCTGACTCTATTTCTCTTAAATAGTAGTTATCTGTTTTCACAATCTGAATTATTTATTATTATTTAAATTCATTAGATAGAATCAACATTATTTATATTCAAAGCTACGCATCAATATTATTAAATTCTAGCCATCCACTTTTTCTTCCCATATCATTCCGACCAAAAGCCTATATTAGCCTATCAAATAAAAACAAATGAGTACAGAAGTAAGAGCACTAAGCCCTCAAGCCCTTTGGAACCATTTTGCAGATCTTAATGCAGTTCCTAGAGCATCCAAAAAAGAAGAGCAAGTTATTCAGTTTATGGTAGACTTCGGCAAAAGATTAGGCTTGGAGACAAAGGTTGATGATGTAGGAAATGTGATTATGAAAAAACCTGCAACACCCGGAATGGAAGATCGCCAAACTGTTGTTTTACAATCTCATTTGGATATGGTGCATCAAAAGAACGCCGATACTGTTTTTGATTTTGCAAACGAAGGAATCAAAATGATTGTTGAAGATGATTGGGTAAAAGCAGATGGCACAACCTTAGGTGCCGATAACGGTATAGGTGTAGCTACCATCATGGCTGTACTTACTTCTACGGATTTAAAGCACCCACCTATAGAAGCCTTATTTACCATTGATGAGGAAACAGGGATGACTGGTGCACTAGGTCTGAAGGGAGGTCATTTGGAGGCCACCATTATGCTGAATCTTGATACGGAAGATGATGACGAACTAACAATCGGATGTGCGGGTGGAGTAGATGTCACTGCTGAAGGAACAGCACCGATGGTTTCAACTCCAGCAAATACCAAGGCATATAAAATTTCAGTAAAAGGATTGACTGGGGGACACTCTGGTATGGATATCCATAAAGGTAGAGGCAATGCCAATAAATTAATGAATCGCCTTTTGTTGGAATGCTCTAAAAACATGAATGTATACATCAATAGCATAGATGGGGGAGGATTGAGAAACGCAATTCCAAGAGAGTCTTTCTCTCTTGTAGCTGTCAATGAAGCAGATGTGTCAAAGTTTGAATCATTTATTTCTGCGATGGAAAAAGATTTGCATGCAGAGTATAGAATTACAGATCCCAATATTGATATAGTTCTGGAGAATCATAATGGATTTGAAAAGGTACTTGATTCAGGTTTTGTTTTCAAATTACTTAGAGTACTTTATACAACTCAAAATGGAATCTACCGAATGAGTCCTGACATCAAGGATCTTGTCCAAACTTCTAACAACCTTGCTAGAGTTTTGGTGGCTGATGAAAAATATACAATCATGTGTTTGACAAGATCATCCGTCGACACAGAAAAGTCTGATTTGAAAAATGCGCTTAGCTCTGGTTTTGAGTTGCTTGGCGCAAATGTGAGTACGGGCGGAGAATATCCGGGTTGGGAACCAAAACCAGATGCACCTATCATCAAAATGATGACAGACCTTTATGTAGAAATGTTTGAGGATCAACCTCACGTTAATGCTTGTCACGCAGGTCTTGAATGTGGCATTCTTGGAACAAATTATCCCAATATGGATATGATTTCATTTGGACCAAATATCAGAGGAGCCCATTCTCCAGATGAAAAAGTCCAAATCAGCTCTGTCCATAAGTATTGGAAATATTTTGTCAAGGTACTTGAGAATACACCATTTAGGTAGACCGCGACCTTTGGTCGCTTTAAGACGTCAGACGTCAGACTTCAGACTTGTCCGGTGTAGCTAAAGCGAATGCGGATTCTCAGGAAATGCTAACGGATTCTCAGGACTATAATACGCTATCAGATAGAGGAAAACTACAGATCATTTTATTCTTCAAATTTGAAGTATAAATTCTGATAATATGAAAAGGAAAGTAACTGCAATTGTACTCACGGCATTTTTGATAGGTAGTTTTTATAATACCATTTATTCGCAAGATTTTTATCAGTTTGATGAAAGACGAAATAGCGTTATAGCTGCCAACGGGCTCAACATGCGTTCCAAACCAAATACAACAAGTACTAAAGTTGCCAACATTCCATATGGCGAAAAAGTACAAATACTACATAGAGATCACTATGGCTTGGATACTGTCTATACCATCAAAACTGAATTAGGAGATCATCCTGTTTATGGACATTGGCAGAAAGTGCAGTACAAGGAATATGTAGGTTATGTTCATAATGCATTCCTCAGCTTTGATTTTAGCCATTACAATAAACCTGTACCAGATACAAACAATGATTTTATATTATTAATACCAGGTTACCACTGTAGCTATGATTTTTATAATAGCAATGATTATTGTTGGTATGGTTATTATCAAGATGATAGTCTAGAAGGAGAGAGTAGTAATAATGCATACCGAAAGCAAATCGATGTAGAATTTATAAACGTTGCTGCTGATATGGCAGGTTGCGGTGCCATCGTCAAGAAAAATAGAAATCTAAAATTTATAATTGGGTCCAAGAAAATATTTCCCGAGACTAATCTTGAAAATATTGATGAGAGAGCTATTTATCATAGAATTGGCCGTGACTCAATAACGATGGATTCTTCTATCGTCGCTGAAGGAAAAATTACCATGATTAGAAACGAAGAACCTACTTCTTATTTTGATGAGCGCTTCTTTTATCTCAATCAAGATGGTAGAACACAGTTGTTAAATACTGTTACAAAAACTTACCGGATAAAACTTGCTTCCGTCTATAGAGAAGGGGATTTTGATGGAGATGGAAAGACAGATTATATTTTTCATCATGGCGAAGATGACTTACACTTAGGTCTTTATTTGAGTAGTGAAGGCGATGAAGAACAAGCAGTAAAATTGGTTTCCCTATTGAGAAGAGGCCCTTGCTGTTGATAGGCAAAGTAATAAATTCAAACTTTTATCGTTAGAGGAAATCATGTCTGAAATCAAAGCTTTTTTTGAATGATAGGCATCATTTTTGCAAACTGAAGATTAGACTATTCTAAGTTCTATTCTCCAATCAAATTAGGAGTATAAATTTTGAAAATATGAAAAGGAAAGTATCAATAATTATTCTTGCAGCTTTTATGATTGTTAGCTTCCACAATGGAATCTACTCTTATGACTCAAAAAATAAAAGCCCTAAGATTGAAGAGCAAAAAACTTTAGATAAAAAAGAACTTGCTGAGAAGGAAGAGCTAAGACTAGCCTAGGCTTTTGTATTTACGATAATTTTAACAACTACAATTTTAAGCATAATTAATAAGGTCTTTTCAATTCTATTGATTCCTTTCCCTATTATTTTTCAATTGCTCAGGTGCTCCATAAACCAAAGAATCTCTCCAGGCGTTTTCAAATCTAAAGAGGAGAGGAAGGTATGCTAGATTACCGTTATCTATTTTGTCTCGCATCGATTTAATTTCTATTAATGAAGGTATGATAGAATTAATCGTTTCAGTTTCTTCAGCAACTATTTTGACTCTTATTGTTTGGGGGTTCAGTGGGAAATCGAATCTTTTTTGTGGATTTAAATAAAACTCCCTCATTTTATTGAAATTTGATTTTTGGTTCTCACACAAATTAATGCCATACTCTCTATATCCATTACAAGCATAAACTGGCAGTTCATTCTGGCGATAATGACTTATTTTAGATTTGTCACAATCAGGTTTCCAATACTGAACATATTCCTCTTTCGAATCCAATGTGTTACCAGTAATTTTATAGCCATCACAGGCTAGTGAATCTGCTATCTCCAGAAATTGTTTGATGCTTAATGAATTCTCAATTTCAAAAACATCGTTATTTTTTGTCGCTATAAAACTAATTTCAGGATTTGGTTTGCACGAAATAAAGAAAAGTGTAACTAGAAATATTAGTCTCATTTGTTTTTGAAAAATTGATTTAATTAGGATGAACAAGACAACATTGAACAGCCAACCTTGGTTCTTGCCCATTCAGGTCTCTTTACAAACCACTTCTCCATATCTACTTGCTCTGCATAAGGAGCTTTTAATAAGTTATGTAATTCCTCAATAATAGAATAGTCTCCTTGGTCTGCAGCATCAATAGCCAATTGTGACATGTAATTTCTCAGTACATACTTAGGATTAACCTTGTTCATTGCTTCCTTTCTAAGTTCATCAGTTCTATCCTCAAGTTTAAGCCTCTCTAAATACCCTTCAAACCAACTCGTCCATTCCCCCTCATTTTCATTTTTATTTAAATTTTCATTTACATTATAAAAGGCTTCCTTAACCAAACTCAATGCATTCTTTGCATCATCAGTTTTCTTAATATTGGCTAGTCTTCTAAAGAAAATAATATAATCAGTTTCTGCCAGGCTTAGATTTTCCAACAAACTTTCAATGAGTTGAATACCTTGTTTCTCTTTCTTTTCGAGTCCCAATTTGTCATGCATCATTTGCACAAACTGATTTGAAAATTCTTCCTTGTATTCGTTTAGAATTTCTTCGAATGGAGCAATCTTTTCAACAAGTGGGTAAAGTGCATTGGCAAGCTGGTAAAGATTCCATAGCACAACAGATGGCTGTTGCCCAAAGCGATATCTTTTGTTGGTTCGGTCTGTAGTATTCGGGGTCCAATCTGGATCGTAAGGCTCTAACCATCCATAGGGTCCATAATCTATAGTCAATCCTAAAATAGATAGATTATCAGTGTTCATCACACCATGCACAAAACCAACACGCTGCCAATGGATGACCATCTTAAGGCTTCGTTGTGCCACTGATTTAAAAAATTGAATATAAGATGATTTGCCTTCAGGCCTTATTTCTGGAAAGTGGTTTTTGATACTATAATCAGCTAACAACTTTAAGTTTGCATGATCTTTTCTTGCTGACAAGATTTCAAAATTTCCAAAGCGAATGAAGCTAGGTGCGACTCGACAAACAATGGCTCCTTTTTCATAGGCAGCATTGCCATCATACATCATGTCTCTCAATACCTGATCTCCAGAAAGCATTAAGGAAAGAGATCTTGTAGTTGGGACTCCGAGATGAAACATTGCCTCGCTACAAAGATGTTCTCTTATCGAAGATCTTAAGACTGCAAAACCATCTGCAGATCTTGAGTAGGGTGTAGGTCCTGCTCCTTTCAATTGTAATGCCCAAGTTTTATTGTTGTGTTCTACTTCTGCGAGGTTAATGGCGCGACCATCTCCAAGCTGTCCAGCCCAGTGGCCAAATTGATGTCCGCCGTAACACATGGCATAGGGATCAGAATTTTCCATTACTCTAGATCCACTAAAAATTTCTAAAAAATCTTTTGTGTTTGCATCCTCTTTGCTTAGGCCAATTTCCTGGAGCATTTCTTCTGATACATGCAATAAGCTGGGATTAGAAGGAACCAATGGATGTACAAATGAAAAACAAGCTTCTTTTACTTGTCGTCTTGTATTATTCCTATCCTTATCCGCAGGCAATTGCTTATTGAATCTGTCTTTTATATTAAGTTTCATCTTTTACGAAAGTAGCAATAAAAAAAGGATGGACTATTTAATAATCCATCCTTTCTGTAATTCACCTTGCAATGAATTACTTCAAGCCTAATTCTTTTTTCTTTTCTTTCAATAGTTTATTCATCTCCAAGACATCACCATCTTTTATCGAATCATCTATTGTAAGCAATACATACTTTCTTCCCTTATTCTTAAACAATATTTCTTGCCCCATTTTCAGAGTTACTCCACTATTCGAAAATGGCGAAAGATTTGGATTCATAACAGTAGGAATGATCAAAGGAATAGATTTTGCCGAATTGTTTCTCAATGTGATTGTCACAGCCTCAACTCTTGTTTTTACAAACTGAGAAGACTCCTCATTTTTCTTTGCCTTAATCAATTCGTTTACAATCAAAACATCACCATTCTTAATTGTTTCATCCACAATGTTTTTGTTGTTTGTAATATTGACATTCTATATTTAAAATGCAATTTATGTAAATAAATAGCTCAATTCAGTCGTAGATAAAATACACAAAGGCACACGCAGAAACAAACGTGTTGTGCGTAACGCAAGTTTTGTGTTTTGTAAAGTATTTATTACTCGATACTTTTAGGTTGGTACGAAAACGGTTGGTACGAACGGCACTTGGACGAAGAAAAGTTGAACTGCACCAAAGAACAAATGA
>CALHKJ010000066.1 GCA_938033975.1 uncultured Saprospiraceae bacterium
TCCCAATTGATTTCTAAGGGTAGTTTCTTGAAGTAAAGAATCATAAAAATAAAATGCTTCGTTCCTTCGATTGGTTAGATTTTGAATATCTAGTGAAAGAATAGACTTCTTAAATGAATATTGAATTCTTGCATCAAGTCGGTAATAGTCGGACAATTTAAAAATAAGCGGGTTTTGAAAATCAGGACCAATAAAATCAAAGTCTCTATGGAATAAATATTGAGTAGCTCCTCCTCTATAGTGAAAAGCAAGATTAGCTAGTAAGCTTCTGTCTTTGCTAAGTTTAATCTTTTTAGACATACTAGCATTAAAAATGTATTTATAATTATTGGCAGCATCATAATCGATTCCATTGTGAGTATAAGTGAAATCAAAAAGAGTAATGTTGGTATTAAAGTATAGATTCTTCCCCAATTGATGATCATAAAATAATTCAAAGCCCAAATTTCTTCCATTTGCATCTGGGAAGGAAGAAGCTAATAGATAGCTATAATCATTTCCATTAAAGAAAGGTGAGTATCCAAAATCTGAGACATATCCCAAAAGGTAATGATGAAAAAATACCTTTGACATAATCTTGATATTTTCTCCTATTTCTTTTTTATAACTCAAGGAGATATTACTTACTCTACTCCGTCTTGATGCAGAAGAATTTGCCGCTAATAAAACTGGATCTAATGTTTGTGTATTTGAAGATGCACTTAATTGAAGACTAGAATTAGAAAATTGCCTTATTAAACTTAATGAAGGTTCGAGTGTAATTTCTTCTCTTAGAAAATCCAGCATTGGACCAATTTTCAGTTTTAGAGAATACTCATTATTATACCATCGATATCTTAAGGCCGGAAATAAAACCCCATCGTATCCATCTATATAATATTCATCAGAAATATTGACGAAATCTACTTTTGAATACAATAGACCAGCATTTACCAGTACATCAAAATGGTAGTTATCTAAAGTAAACAAGTTGAATTCTCCTGCGTATGAAACTCTCAGATTGTTGGTATCATTATTTGGACAATCACTTGAAAATGTAGAGAAACAATTTCGTTCTTCAAGTTTCTGTGAATAAACAAGACTTTGTTTATATTTCTTATCACTATATACCAAAGCTACATAGGCAAGAAAAGAATTGTAATCTACTTCTTGAAAGTCTCTAATTGAAGGTGGATCTTCTGATATATAATCTTCTATCGGAGTGTTGGAGCTATATCCAAGTCCTGCTACGAAATCCAACTTTTCACTCAGCTGGTCTTGAAAGAAAAGATCTGTAAATACAATTTTCTCTCCTCCAAAATCTAAACCCAGATTGCTTAATAAACCAACGGTAGAATATCGAAGATGGAGTTTGGCTGGTTTTTCACCTTTGGTTTGAAGTGCATACTCAAGTCCTAGCAATCCAATTTTAAAAAAGTTTTCAGACTGCGATTTGAAATCAAAATTTGAAACGCCTGAAATTGCAGAAGGCAGGTTTTCCGTGTTTGCATTGGCATGAAAACTAAAGTTATTGATCACATCAAAGGGGATCGCCAAAACTCCTCCAGAACTTGGACTAGAAATGTCAGTTAATGTGCCTGCATTACTTAGGTGATTGGGATTGACTATTTCTGCTCCATGGATTGACCATTTCACAAGATCGGATGGCATGCCATGATATATAATGCCATTGGCTTGATCGTTGGCAGTAGAAATTCCCGGATGCCTATACAATACTCTCGATGGGTCATCAAAGGTAGCAGCCAATTCTCTAGCTTCTCTAGAAACATAAATAGCGTTATTCTTTAAACGAAATTGATTGTTTAAGGAACGATCAGATACTACCAAGGTGTCACTTTGGTATTGAAGTGAAAATGTGTCAACTTGTGATAAAGCATTTGGAAGAACCCCCACAAAACATACTACACAGAAAACCCATAGGTTTTTAAATTCTTCAAGTTTTATCATAAGAGCTTATGGACTTCTAAGATATTCCTAAAATGTCATTAAGTAATGATTGGTCTTTTTCCCCTCCTGCAAAGTCATCAAAGCTTTTTTCTGTTACATTGATGATGTGATGTGAGACAAAGTCAGAGCCTTCACTCGCTCCTTGCTCTGGAGATTTGATACAACACTCCCACTCTACTACTGCCCACCCATCAAATCCATATTGGGATAACTTACTAAATATAGCTCCAAAGTCGACTTGACCATCTCCAAGTGATCTGAATCTACCTGCACGATTGATCCAGCTTTGGTATCCTCCATATACTCCTTGTCTTCCCGTTGGATTAAACTCTGCATCTTTGACGTGAAACATTTTTATTCTTTCGTGATACAAATCAATGTATTCGAGATAATCTAATTGTTGTAAAACAAAATGACTTGGATCATAAAGCAAGCAAGCCCTTGGGTGATTGTTTGCTGCTTCTAAAAACATTTCATAGCTGGCACCATCAAAAAGATCTTCTCCAGGGTGCACCTCATAACAGACATCAACTCCACATTCATCGAAACTATCAAGAATAGGCTTCCATCTTTTTGCCAACTCTTTAAACCCTGTTTCAACTAAACCATCTGGTCGCTGAGGCCAAGGATAAACAGTATGCCACATTAAAGAACCAGAAAAAGTAGCATGTGCTTTTATTCCAAGATTTTGACTAGCCTTACCAGCATTGATTACTTGTTGGACTGCCCATTCAGTACGTTCCTTGGGCTTTCCATGTAATTCCTTTGGAGCGAAAGTATCAAACATCAAATCATAGGCAGGATTTACTGCTACCAATTGACCTTGAAGGTGAGTGGAAAGCTCAGAAATTTCCAAACCATGTTCAGCTATTTTTCCTTTGAGTTCATCACAATAGTCCTTACTTTCTGCCGCTAGTGATAAATCGATTACTCTTGGATCCCAAGTAGGCAGTTGAACGGCTTTATAGCCATGATTCGCTACCCATTTGCATAAGGTATCTAACTGATTGAATGGAGCTTCATCTCCTAAGAATTGTGCTAA
>CALHKJ010000067.1 GCA_938033975.1 uncultured Saprospiraceae bacterium
TTTGAACAGTTCAAAAACGCTTATTAAGGATTGTTCCTCCATTAGATAATAACTAACAACTCCACTACAAAATTTCTCAAATTTCCTTCATTCACAATTTGGAGATGATTCAATCCTAGCCCAAATGATTAATCCGAAAAAATACGTCTTTACAAGCAGTAGACTTGGTTTTAGAAATTGGCAGGATGATGATCTCAATAAAATGCTACTTTTGAATCAAGATGAGCAGGTCATGAAATACTTCCCGAGCATTCAATCCAAAGAAATAACTGCTGCATTTATCAATCGCATGAAGACAGAGTATGAAGAGTATCAATATTGCTACTTTGCAGTAGAAGAAATCACCAATCAAGAGTTCCTAGGTTTTATTGGAATTTCAAATCAAGATTATGGAAAAGATTTAGGTAAATTTATTGACATTGGTTGGAGACTTAGGAAGTCTGCTTGGGGAAAAGGATTTGCCACAGAAGGCGCAAAGGCATGCTTACAATACTCTAAAGAAGTTCTCAAATTAGATAAAATCTATTCAGTTGCTCCAAAAATCAATGTACCTTCTATATCAGTGATGCAAAAAATTGGAATGGTGAAAGTGAAAGAGTTTACACATCCCAAATTAATTGATTATCCAGATATCAAACAATGCGTTTTATATGAAATAAAATTATAAATTCGTGGCTCAAACAAGCCTATGCAACCTTTCCATATAGCAATACCGGTACACGATCTTCAAGAATGTAGAGAATTCTATAGCACTGTTATGGGTTTCAGGGAAGGTAGGTCAGATACTCAATGGGTTGACTTTGATATGTTCGGCCATCAATTGGTAATTCACGAAATCAAGGGACAAAAACAAAATACAAACTTTAATCCTGTTGATGATCATGCAGTCCCTATTCCGCATTATGGAGTTGTACTGAATTGGGATGATTTTCACGAATTAGCTGAAAAATTAAAAGTTCATAAAATTCAATTCATGATTGAACCTTACATCAGATTTGAAGGCAAGCCCGGCGAACAAGCAACTATGTTTTTTATGGACCCTGCTGGGAATGCTTTAGAGTTCAAAGCATTTAAGGATATCTCTCAACTATTTGCCAAGTAAGATTATTCTTACAAAAGGAAAAAGCACAACAAAAGACCGAAGTCTATGCTGTGCTTAAAACCGTAGTATCTAGTTACGGATCGTGAATCTTCCGTTTCCGCTTGTTGATATATTTTGTATGCCTGCTATTTCATCAAAGTAAATCTTAGCATTGCCTCTTGCATGTCCAGTAACTTTATCTGCATTGTTTCCATAAAACTTAGCATTACCATTTAGCATCAATTCTACAGAACCTAATGGACAATTTTCAAAGTTCAATCGACTATTTCCATTTTGATTAGCCTTTAAATTCTTTGCAGTTCCATTGATAACTATTCGACTGTTTCCATTGGTATGTACATCTATAAAATCAGCAGTCAAATCCAACACACTTCTTGAATTGCCATTCAAATTCATTTCAATAGATTCATAAGTCAATGCTTGAGTAGCAGAAATTCTAGCATTACCACTAAGTTCAAATTTTGGATTGTCAATGTTCTTGATACCAACTAGCACATGCAAATTGTCAGGCCAATCAAAACTACGACCTACTCCTCCAGTTAGTATTCTAAATTGACCATCTGTAACAACAGTAAGTTTGGATACAAATGCAGAATCACCAGTGATAACAACATCTGTTCTTGTTGGATCTAAGCTATAGGTAAAGTTGTCTCCCATTTCAATATTATTGACAGTTAGATCGTCAAGCATGGTTTTTTCAACAACCACACCGTCACCATAATAAAAATCTTCTACACCATCAGGGTTAACAATAACATGTGCTTTTGCATATAGCATTAACGAAAGCGCTGAAAAAAATGAAGCGAGGAAAAAAACGAGTAAAAGTTTATTTGAAGTTTTCATAATAATATTGATTTAGTTTTGATCAGATTTCTGACCATTTGAATTAATTGATTTATATATCTTTTCAAGTTCCTGAAAGTCAATCTGTAGCAGTTGCATTTTCTTAAAGATTTCAGGCAGCTCCTGCTTGATGAATTCTTGCTTTTGCATTTCTTTTATTTTGTTTGGTGCTCCTTTCGACACAAAATACCCTATCCCTCTTTTGTTAAAAATTACGCCCATTTCCTGTAGGTGACTGTAAGTCCGCATAACAGTATTTGGATTAACCTCTATACTTGCAGCCAATTCTCTGACAGAAGAAATCTTTTCTTCCTGTGGCCATTTATGAGTTAAAATATTCTCACAAATGAAATCGGCAATCTGCAAATAGATCGTTTGATTCTTTTTAAATTTCATTATGCTTCTTTTTCTTTCATTTTAAAATAGCTCACGACCCATAAAAATGGTGCTACGAAAAATTTGAGAAGAAAATCGCCGACTGGCGCAACCTTTGTTCTGAAAAATTCTTGTGCGGTTGAATCGATATTCACATGTACTGACGGACCTGCTCTGAATGACCCTTCAAAATATTGATTGAATATCAACCAAAACATTCCGACCATCAAGAGACCCCATAAAAATGTAATTAGCAATGAAATAATTGTGCTTTTGATTGCTACCAAGTTGTTAAACCAAACAGCAAACAAGAGTGTAGTTGCATGTAAAATCAAAAATCCTACAGTTATATAAGTCAGTTCTTGACTTTCAAAATATGCTCGTATACCAGGTCCAGTGGCAATAGTAAGAGTAGATAAAATCCAGACTGCTACAATGATAAATAAGGGAAATAAAATCAGACTATACAGCCATCTACTTGCTAGCTTTTCAAAATTACTCGCTGGCAAACTTAAAAACTGGAGTCTGCCGCCAGGTGATCTAAAATCTCTAAAAACAATACTTGTAAATGTTAGGCCAACTATAAAAACAAAGGCCAAACCTATGCTCTTCCAAAATTCACCATTTATTCCATTGGCATCTTCAGTAATTCTTGCAAATCCATAAATAAGCAGCAACAATCCTATCAGACCAAGCATGATGATTAATATCTGCTTGCGGTAAATTATAAAATCTCGTTTTATGAGATTTCCAAATCGTGTGATGTTAAATTCCATGGCTTAGTCTTTAAAGATTTGATCAAAATTTGTTTTATTCTGAACTATGGCATTAAATAACACCTCTAATTCAACCTCTGATGGTTCACCCTTAGGATTAGATTGTATATGAATATAACCTCCGGGCACCATCTCTGAATACATTACTTCTGCTTCTCCATCCTCAGACAGACTCTTGGAGAACAAAAGTTTTTCTTCTAGTTCAAAGACATCCTTATGGAACAATATTTTACCTTCTTCGATAATGATAATTGATTCAATAAGTTGGTTTAAATCTCGAATTTGATGTGTAGAGATAATTACAATCTGATCATCATGGAATCCAGATAAAAGAGCTTTTCTAAATTGACTCTTTGATGGTATGTCCAATCCATTCGTTGGCTCATCCAAAAGCAGATATTTTACATTGGTGGCAACTGCAAATGAAATAATTACCTTTTTTCGCTGTCCATAGGACAAGTGTTCCAAATTTGCTTGTTGATCGATCTCAAAAATTTCTAAAAAGGAATAGAATTTCGATTCGTCAAACTTGGGATACAATGGACCATTTGCAGCGATGTAGTCCTTGATTTTAACCGCGGGAGTTTCGTAATTCTCAGACAAGAAAAATAGATTGTTCAATATAGAAGGATCTCTTTTTGAAGAATCTACCCCATCCACAGTTACCTGCCCACGCTTTGCAAATATCGCCCCTACTATCAATTTGAGGAGGCTAGACTTGCCAGTTCCATTCTTACCTAAAAGCCCGTAAACCTTACCAGGCTTGAGTTCCAAATCCAAATCGGAAAACAAAGGCTTCTTCTTAGAATAGGAAAAGTGAAGTTTTTCTAAATTAATCATGGCTTGATGTTTAGTGTATTAGTATAATAGTACACCAAACATATAACACAATATTTAGAAATACAAGTTTTCTTCTAGAAATTCTGAAAAAATTTGATTGTAGGATTTAGAGTCTAGGCATTATGATGCATGATGATAGACCTTTGCACGATGTCGTCCCTCGATTAAATTGACCATTATTATTCAATTTTACACCATATAGAAATGTAAAGGCACAAGCTACATTGACTCCATTACTCTACCCTTTCCTTTACAGCTGATGCAGCTTATTTACGAGTCAGTCATATTGAAATTGCCTATGGAAATTGATGCTTACCGCAAAGGTGTTCCTATAGCAATAGATGGATATATACTTTCTTCCTCCGAAAATCCAAAACTTACAGAAAGAGTGAAGGACTCACTTAGTGGTACCAAGTAGAAACCAAAACCGTATCCACTTCGCCATCCATCATTGTTTTCAAGTTCATCCGCAAACACCCTTCCAGTATCATAGAATGCTTTCACACCAGCTTTGAGAGGTATGAATGTCTTAAGACTAGAGAAGAATTGATACCGAATTTCAAAGTTGATATAAGATGTTTTCTCTCCACTAAATCTATTTTGAAAATATCCTGATATAAATCCTAAATCCTAAATCCTAAATCAACCTACATTTCCCTCAACCAAATATTCCTATAACTAACTGGATTGCCATGATCTTGAAGCATGATAGATCCATCTTCATGCTTAATATTTTTTGGTAAGCCGATGTATTCTGTTGTTCCATAGAGCTCCGCATGGTTTTGAATAACTACTCCATTGTGTAATACTGTAATATAACCTGAAGCAACTTTATGTCCATCTTCATTAAAAATAGGTTCTTGGAAAATGATATCATAGCTCTGCCATACACCAGGAGGCTGGCAAGCGTTTACTAGTGGTAAGTGTTGTTTATAAATCGAACCGGCTTGCCCATTCGAGTAGGTTCTGTTTTCGTAATTGTCTAATATTTGAACTTCATACTTTTCTTGAAAAAACACTCCGCTATTGCCTCTACCCTGTGATTCTCCAATAACTTCTTTTGGTGTTCTCCACTCAATATGCAGTTGACAGCTACCAAATACCTCTTTTGTTTTGATGTCACCAGTCCCAGCCACCACTGTCATATGATCTCCTTCAATTTTCCATTTTGCCTCCTCTTTGCCATTTTTATTCTGCCAATGAGAAAGATCAGTGCCATCAAATAGAATAATTGCATCAGAAGGAATACCAGTTTTTGTATCTACTGACACTACTCTCGGCTCAGGTTCCCAAACCTCCGTTACTTCTGGTTTTGTTATTTGCCCTTGAGCATAAAAAAATAAAAAACAAAAGCATTGTATTATTATTAACTTCATTTTATTCACTTTACTTAATTTACAAGATATAATAATAATGACAGTATGAAAAATATATATCTAGCAATCCTGATAGTAGTTCCCTCTTTCATTTTGGGACAGAATGTACCACCGCAAATTGATACGAGGATGTACGATATCATTGAAAACGTCTCAGAGGAAAGAATCCAAAAAGATATAGAAAAGTTGGTTTCTTTTGGTACAAGACATACCTTATCTGACACTGTTTCCAATACAAGAGGAATTGGTGCAGCAAGGAGGTGGATCAAATCAGAATTTGAGCAAATATCAAAAGACTGTGGCGGATGCCTTGAAGTTTCTTTCCATAAAGGACTTGTAAAAGAAGGTGAATCAAGACGGATTCCTAATGACACATGGATTGTCAATACAGTGGCCATAAAGAGGGGGACAGTCTATCCAGACAAATATATCATTATGTCTGGGGATATTGACTCAAGAGTGAGCGATCCACTGGATGGTACTAGCGATAGCCCTGGGGCCAATGACAACGCATCGGGTATGGCAGGTGTCATCGAAGCTGCTAGAGTTCTTTCCAATTACGATTTTCCTATCAGCATTATTTTTCTAGGTCTTTCAGGTGAAGAACAAGGGTTGTTTGGAGGTAAATTATTTGCTGCAGATGCAAAAGAAAAAGGCTGGGAAATCTTAGGGGTCATAAACAATGATATGATCGGTAATATCAAAGGTATCGATGGAGTAATTGATAATACAAGTTTCCGCGTATTTTCAGAACCAATCCCACCTAACCCAGATGAACAAGCATTAATCTGGAATCGTTTCTATGGTGGAGAAGTAGATGGGCCTTCTAGGCAATTAGCGCGGTATATAGATAGAATGACCGATCAATACATGACCAATCTTGATGCAGTCATGATTTATAGACTTGACAGGTTTGGTCGAGGAGGTCATCATAGACCTTTTAATGATGCTGGTCTCCCCGGTGTTAGAATTATGGAAACACATGAAAATTATGACATGCAACATCAAGATAT
>CALHKJ010000068.1 GCA_938033975.1 uncultured Saprospiraceae bacterium
GCTGAAAACATTACGATTACAGAGAGGAAGAAAAGGATTGATTTTAGATCATGTCTCATTTCCAAGTTATTTTTTAATTGCCTGCCAAATATAATAAAACTAAATAAATTACAACCACAAATCATACCACTCTAGCGGAATAACATGAAGCAATCATTTATTTTCGATTCTTGTCTTTTATTTGTCAAAGTGTACAGAATTCCGATTTCGTGGCTTCCTCCCGTATTCGCTCCCAAACCAGATACAGTCAAGTCATAGCTGTAGGTGATTTTGAGTGGATCAAGGTTGACTCCAGTTGAAAAAATCAGTGCATCAGTATTTTGAAGGGTATGCCTAAAATATGCCCCCAAAATTAGACTTTTTAGCTGAACATAGGCTCCTGCATTCACTTGCCAAAAATCTGCTTGATTTGCAACTAAAAGACTCGGAGATACAAACGATGGTTTTACTTGTTTATTGCCAATATCAAAGACATATTGGTATCCGATGTGCATATTCCATAGAACTGGTAGGCCCAATCTATTCTGATTATTTGCGGTAATAAAGCCTGTATCTGGGGTATTCATATGTTTCATGGTCATTCCAGCAAACCAGCTCTTGTTATAAATCAAGAATCCTGTTGATATGTCCAAATAGGTTTTATTGAAGTTATCTGGCGGAATTTCAGAAGATGCAATTGGGGTTCCTCCAACTAAAATTGGACCTGAAGTACTGATTTGATCTCCAAAAACAAGTTTGTTCCAATCTAAACGATTCTGGCCCAATGCCGCTTCTACCCCAATTTTGAGCTGATAATCTCCTTTCAGTACTACTTTATACATGTAAGTTGCACCAAAAGTCAGGTGTTGTAGGGTTCCACCCCCACTTTTATCAGATATCATGGAAAAACCCAAACCGCTGTTCGCCCTTCTAAAATACTGGTTATATCCGATAGCGTATGATTCGTATGCTTCGGGAAGGCCTGGCCACTGTAATCTATAATTTCCTGAAAACTGAGCGGCTGTTGAATTTCCGGCAAAAGCAGGGTTAATGACTAGTGGAGCGTTATAAAACTGAGAAAAAACCAAATCTTGAGCCTTAATCAGGGTGATTGAAGCGAAAAAAAGTATAATTAACAGAGAAATCGTCTTCTTCAAGTCTTAGTGTTTAACTAATTTCAAATATTATTGAATCTTGCAATAGAACCGTTTTGTTAACGTTTCAATAACAACAATCGTAAGTTATAACCATCATATGAATCAATCGTTGAAGCTAGCAATTTTATTTTGCGTAATTGTCATTTCAAGCTCTTATAATCAACTTCTGTCACAATCAAATTTGGCAACAGGTGAAATCTACAAATTGTCAATTGCGGAGTCAGGCATCTACAGAATCAATTCTAGTTTCATTAACGATAATTTTGACATAAATGTTGGGGCAATTGATCCACAAAAAATTCAAATCTTTTGTGGAGGCGGTGGCATTCTTCCAAGACTGAATTCTGAAAGTACCATTAATGACCCACTTGAAATTCCGATTTTAGTCACAGGTTCAGAAGACGGCAGCTTTGATTCTGGTGACTTTATTTACTTTTATGCACCAGGTCCTGAAATTTTTGCACTTGAAAATGAAAGGCCTACCATAAATGCAAACATTTATTCTCAAGACAATTATGTTTTTATCAAGTTTAATGAAGCGACAGGAAAAAGAATAAACAATCAAAATTCTGGGGATCAAGTTGGGAGCTTACGTGAGACTACTGATAGAATTCATCGACATGAGTTAGAAAAAACAAACTTATTGGGCGACTTTGCTTCAACCCAAGGCACAGGCCAACAATGGTTTGGTGAAGCTTTTGCAAATGATTGGAATCAAGATTTTTCTCCATTTTTCACTTCCGTAAATCCCATCCCTGGCAGTACAAGCAAAATAAGTTCACTATTTGCTGCACGTGCTAGCGTAAGTACTAGAATTCAGTATGAAATTAATGGCGAAGTTTACTCCAAAAATATTAGTCAATCCAATTTAGGCAATGTTGAATCTGTGTATGCAAAAGTAGCTACTTTAAATGAAGAACTAGTTATTGGACCAGCACCACAAATTAGATTGAATTATATGTTCAATGAATCAACAGACAAAGGTTGGTTAGACTACATTCAAATTATCACTGAAGAAAATATTTCTTACACAAACAATGAGTTACTGTTTGATTTAAATTCAATCAACGAAGAACTTGTCGGATTTACCTTGAGTGAGCTAGGAGAAAAACAACTTTGGGATGTCAGTGATTTTTTGAATATAAGAAGATGTCTACTAGATGGAAATAGATTCACATATGCACCGAATGGTGAAGTAAGGCGGTTTAGAATCTTTGATAGTAACGGTTCATTTTTGACACCTGAGTTTGTATCTTCTATTGAAAATCAAAATTTAAAAAGCCTGACTGGTTTAGAGTATGTGATCATTTATCATGAAGATTTTATTGACGCTGCTATCAAACTTCTAGAGCACAGAACTGTAGTTGATCCCATCAACACAAATCTTGTAGAGATATCGAGTATTTATAATGAATTCTCAAGTGGAAGATCTGAACCTACTGCTATCAGGGATTTTGCTAGGACCTTGCAGGCAACAAATCCCAATTTCAAATACATGCTATTACTGGGGGATGCATCTTACGATTATCGTGGTCTTGTGCCAGATATTCCGAAAACAAATTTTGTTCCTACCTATGAAACTATTGAATCATTAAGTCCAATAAATGGATTTCCATATGATGATTTTTTTGCTTTACTTTCTCCTCAAGAAGGAAATAATTTTGTTGGTGGTTTAGATATGAATATTGGTCGACTACCGGCAAAGACTGCAGATGAAGCGAATAATATGGTAAACAAAATTATTCATTATGATACCAATAAAAATCAATACAACGATTGGAAAATGAGTATTGCTTTTTCAGCAGATGATGAAGATAATAACAGACATATTGATGATGCAGACAACATCGCAAAAATGGTATATGATAGTTCTGGATTGTTTAACCAATTCAAAATTTACTTTGATGCCTTCCAACAGGTTTCTACTCCTGGGGGAGAAAGATATCCTTCAGCCAAATCAAAAATTACTGAAACTATAAACCGAGGTGTTTTGGTTTACAATTACCTTGGCCATGGAGGTCCGAATGGTTTAGCGCAAGAAAGAGTATTGCTCAAAGACGATGTGAGAACTTGGGAAAATATTGACAAGCTTCCAATAATCATCACTGCAACATGCTCATTTACCGGTTTTGATGATCCTGGAATTATATCAGCAGGAGAAGAGGCAATACTAAATCCGAATGGTGGAGCAGTTGCATTATTTACCACTACCCGATCAGTGTATGCCGCAGACAATGCAAGACTTACTGAATCTGTATTTGAAAATATATTTGATAAAGAAGAGGGAGACTATATGAGGATTGGTGAGATTATGAGACGTGGAAAAAATACAGGCATAGATTCTATTGATGAGAACAGTAGAAAGTTTGCACTTATTGGTGATCCCACTATGAGGTTGAACGCACCACAGCATAATGTAGTGTTAGATGAAATAAACTCTAATGAGTTGACTTCTACTTCATTGGATACCCTCAGAGCGCTAGAGCAGGTTAATTTGAAAGGACATGTAGCCACAGATGAAGGACTAACTTTAAGTTCATTTAATGGAAAAGTATTTGTTACACTTTTTGATAAACCTGTTGATGTAAAAACATTGGTCAACGATGATAGGAGTAATGAAAAGACATTTGAGATTCAGAATAATATTCTATTTAAGGGCAGTGCCACTGTAAGCAATGGAGAATTTTCGATAGATTTTCTTCTGCCAAAAGAAATCAATTTTAATTACGGTTTTGGGAAGTTAAGTATGTATGCCACTGATGAAATGGAGGTCGATGCAGGAGGATTTTATAAAAATATAATAATTGGAGGTTCCAATGCTTCAAACATTACTGATACTAATGGCCCAGAAATGGAGATCTTTATGAATGATGAAACTTTTGTTGCAGGTGGTATTACCTCACTAAGCCCCACTCTTCTTGTGAAACTTGAAGATGAATTTGGGATAAATATTAGTTCGACAAGCATCGGACACGATATCACAGCCGTTATTGATGACGACGAGTCGGGGGTAATTAAGTTGAATGAATGGTACGAATCAGAGACTGATAATTTCAGCTCAGGAGTAGTTCGCTATCCAATTGGACAATTAGAACCGGGATTGCATAAAATTCGAATTAAAGCATGGGATTTGTGTAATAATTCTACAGAAAAAGAGTTAGAGTTCAGAGTTGTTGATAAAGATCATACGACTTTGGAGCATGTCTTAAACTATCCAAACCCATTTACTACTTCTACCAACTTTAGTTTCGAACACCAATTTGCAGGTGCTATGCTTGATATAAGCGTATCAATCTTCACATTATCCGGAAAACTGGTGAAATCAATTACCTCAACGCAACTTGCTGATGGCTTTCGTACCGATGATATTAATTGGGACGGAAATGATGATTTTGGTTCTAAATTGGCCAAAGGCGTCTATTTATACAAAATAAAGGTACAAGATCAGGCCTCAGAGTTAGAAATGGAGAGCGATTTTAAAAAGCTTCTTATATTAAAATAAACTATAATAAATTATATTTGCACTCACAATAGCATAATAATGAATAAATTCTTTTGCATAATCACATGCATTTTTACACTAATCTTAAGTTCAGAATGCACAGCGCAGTTCAGTATTGAAGATGGTTGCATTATAGACACAAATGGAGAATGTCTGCCAAATACAATTTTAGGTGGCTTGCCTTTTTTAAGAATTGTGCCCGATGCAGCTGCAGGAAGTATGGGAGATACGGGGATAGCAACTGACAATGGAACAAATGCCATTCATTTTAATGGTTCCAAATTACCATTTGTTTCTAAAGAAAGAGGGCTTGCATTTACATACACTCCATGGCTAACAAACATTGGACTTACAGATGTATACCTTATTTACCTTTCAGGTTTCATGAAAATTGATGACCGTCAATCATTTGGAGGGGGTATCAGATTCTTTTCACTTGGTGATATCAATTTTACTGATTTGCAAGGTGGAATTACAGGACAAGGTAAACCAAGAGAATGGGAAGTTGCATTAGGATATACAACTAAATTAGCAAATAACTTTGCAGCTGGACTTACAGCAAAATACATGCTTTCGGATTTAGCAACTGGACAGATGGTCAACGGAGTTGATATTACAACTGCTACATCTTTTGCTGCTGACTTATCTTTTACTTATAACAATGATGTGCAAGTAGGTCTTTACGACAGTAGATTAAGAATCGGCGCAGCCATTACAAACATTGGTTCTAAAGTAACATACACAAGAAACTCTGTAAGAGATTTTATTCCAACTAATTTAGGAATTGGAGCTGCTCTTGAGATGGACTTTGATGAGTACAATACAATTACTTTCGCCTTGGATTTAAACAAGTTGATGATTCCTACTCCGATACCAAGAAATCTTGTAAATCCTGATGGTGGAGATCCAATTAGAAATCCAGATTGGGATCAAGATGATAATGACGTAGCTGATTATAGAGAAATCGGTTTATTTTCTGGAATTTTAGGAAGTTTTGGTGATGCTCCAGGAGGCTTTTCTGAAGAAATGTCAGAAATAACCTATTCTGTAGGTGTAGAGTATTGGTATGATAAACAATTCGCTGTCAGAACTGGATACTTTTTCGAACATCCATTAAAAGGTAATAGACAATTCTTAACAGTAGGTGCTGGTCTTAAATACAATGTATTTGGTTTTGACATTTCATATTTGGTACCAACTAGCAACACAAGAAATCCACTAGATAATACTTTGAGGTTTTCACTTCTTTTTGATTTTGAAGTTTTCCAAGGAAGTAATATCTAAATAAGTTATAAATGATAAATAAAAGGGGAAGGACATAAGTCTTTCCCCTTTTTTGTTTTGAGTATGAACTCAATTAAAAATGTTCCGATAAGCCGGATTCTGTCGAGCTCTATCATTTATCTGGCCAAATCATCACTGATTTGATCTAGCTACCTACCCTTCTTGGACTGTCTAAGACAGATGAGCCGAACAAGCCCATTCATTAAGAAACCAAGATATACATGGTATTTCAACCCACAAGGTTTATCCCAAACTGATATTGCTATCAACTTGCGTGAGCTCTTACCTCACGTTTTCAGCTTTTCCCTTCTGCATGCAAGCATACTGAAAGGTAGTTTAGTTTCTGCGACACTGTCTATCCATGATAAATCATGGTCCATCAGTTAGATGGTGTGGTGTTCTACGTTGTCCGGACTTTCCTCTCCAAAAATGGAGCGATAGAGTGGAACACTGCAAAATTGAGCTTTTTAAGAATAAGAAATGCCAATTCTTTAAAATTAATTCATATTAAAGAATTCTGTAATATATAATTTGCTTAAATTTACTTGATTATGCAAAGAGGACAAATTATCTGGATTTGGGCCATTTGGGTTCTTTCAATGGCATTGCACCTGTACCTTCAGTCCAATGCTGATCGGAAGTCATTGCATGAAGATCCAACAAGTTATATCCTTCAATATATTGATGATCAACACAATTATATTGAAAACAAGATTGTGCCACTAGCTCTTGCCAATGAATTTGAAGGAATAAATGTTGGTTTAAATCTTGACAACCAATTAGCAGCAGAAATGCTGTCTATTGCCATTGAAATAAATGATTCAACTATTTACAGATCAAATTCCATCGAAGGTATTGATGCTTGTAATGTGCTTATACTAGAAGGACCACTTAAGGTTACAAGGTGCATTGGAATATTTGACGAAAGTGGCTATTTAAATCCAAGAATTGCCTCCCAATATGGCTTAGCAAATAGTTACAAAATTGTTAGCGAAGAGGAAGATGGAATCCCTATATTTTTAGATAATCAACAAATAATAATCAAAGGGACACAAAAGGATATGTCATCCAAAACTTACTGGTTGCTTCTACCCTTTTTTAGTAGCTTTTTGATTCTATTAATTTTGCCTTTCAAATACAAACTTGACATTTCTCCGGTTCTTTGGTATGGATCAATTTTATTTGTTTTTGGAATATATTATTTGATTGAAACCCATATAAAGTTTGATTGGAAAATGCCTGCAGCATTTTTTGTGCTCTTCATTAGCTTATATTTCTGGAGAAAGGAATATAGTTTTAAAAATTTTAAAGATAGTCAAAGAGTAATTTTGCATTGGGCTGTAATTATGGTTCCATTCCTAATCGCCAACTTTACAATAAAAGATTCTAATAGGATTAATGATATTCTAAATCCTTTTGATTCATTGAGTAAAATTACAAATGGTGATATTGCCATTATAGTCTCTTTGGTTATTCTTATGTTAGCGCACCTTATAGGTTTGCATCAACACTGGGTCTTTATCAAGAGAAAGTTCAAGGAAGGAAAAAAATATTTGGTACTTCTTGGTCTATTAGCTTGTATTCATTTTTTTAGTTTTTACTTCATTCAACTTACCTTTCCTTTAATACCAGCTATACTTTCTATAATTATTTATTTTTTGCTTGTTGATCTTTTTTCAGAAGGAAAACAGAATCCAGTACTTTGGGCAATATTGTGGAATGTATTCCTTTCAATTGTTATAGCTGGAGCCATTTACTTTGGAGAGTTTAGCAAGACCCTACATTCTATTCAAGAAAATGTAGTAAACAATGTGTACACAGAAGACTTAGATTTAGTCAGGGTCTATGGTATTCAAAACTTGCCTGACTATTATAAAAAAGAGGTAAATGAATTTGATAACATAGGACTGCAGTCATTTTATAAAGATGCTCAGATACATTTTATTAATCACAAGACCAATGGTGATCTGCATGTTTTTAAATTTGAAATTCCTGGCTTCATAAAGGCAATAACCTTATTCTCCTTTGTATTTATAATTGGGATCACAGGCTATTTTATTTTAAGTCTTATACACCGCAAGATCAATTTATTCCCACGATTGTTTTATCCAGGTGGAATCTATTTCTCTAGTTTTTCAAGAAGAATTCAAATCAGCTATTTAATATTAACTGTAATCTCATTCATTGGAATCGCAGCAATTACGATTATTCTCTTGAATAACTATTTTAAGGACAGCGAAAGAGCTTCCTTGAAAAACAATTTGAACTTAATTAGTTCACAGATAAATTATGTCGTCGGCGAAAATCAATTGAGTGAAGAAAATTCGATTGCAATTGAAAGCTTTACAAATGAAACACCTTATAAAGTAGAGATATTTAATAAAGACGGAATCAATATTCGCGATAAGCAAAAATTCATATCAACATCTGTGATGAATTATCTTGACAACAATCAAGATGGTTCACTGAGTGAAGTAATTTCTGAGAATGGATTCAATTCTTATTTAAATGTAAATCATCCAAATTATAGATATGCTTTTGTATCCGGATTGGATAAACAAGGAAAGTCTTCTTTAAGTATTTATGATTTCATTGCTGGAATATTGAATGTTTATGTATTCCTTTTCATCATTGCAATTACCTTTGGTTTGTTTGTTTCCAAATCAATTGTAGATCCACTAGCAAGGCTAAGCAATCAAATGAAGAAGCGTAGGTTGGGAAAGGAAAATGAAGAAATAAAATGGACAGGCGAAGGTGAGGTAGCAGAGCTCATACAAAATTATAATGCGATGGTAAGAAAGTTGGAGGACAGTGCCAACTTAATAGCGCATACAGAACGAGATATGGCTTGGAGGGAAATGGCTAGACAGGTTGCTCATGAAATTAAGAATCCACTCACCCCGATGAAACTTACACTTCAATATTTGCAGCGCCAAGTTGATAGTGGAATTACACCAGACAAAGAAAACCTTGACAGGATTGCTTCTACACTATTGGAGCAAATAGAAAATCTTTCAAACATCTCAGGGGCCTTCTCTAATGTTGCTAAATTACCGAAAGCATCAAATGAAAAAGTTGTATTGAACGAGGTTGTAGAATCAGTGCACGATCTTTTCAGAAAGAGAGAGGATATGTACATCAGGTTATCAGAACCTATTAATGACCTCATCGTTTTTGCTGATAAAAATCACTTAGTCAGGATACTTAATAATATCGTTAAGAATGCCATTGAGGCCATTCCAGAATCCAGAATGGGAGAAATTGAAATCAGTCTTTACAAGGAAGATAATGATGCAATCATCAGAGTAAGCGACAATGGCAATGGAATTCCAAAAGCGATGCAGAGTAAAATATTCACACCCAAGTTTACCACTAAAAACTCTGGTAGTGGCTTAGGTCTTGCCATTGCAGCAAATATGGCAGAATCCTTCAATGGTCGTATATATTTCAATACAAAAGAAGGTGTGGGTACAGACTTTTTCCTACAAATACCATTAATGCGGTTGACTGAAAATAAAGAAGGTAATCGAGTCATACTGGATTAAACATTTTGATTATTTTCGCGTTTCATTAGAAACATTATAACATGGCATTTTGGGCTTATCTATTAATCATACTTGTGACCTATGTAGGCATGGAATTCGTTGCATGGTTTACCCACAAATATGTCATGCATGGATTTTTATGGTCATGGCATGAAGACCACCATCTTCCCCACTTTGAAAAAGAAGGCTTTTGGGAAAAGAATGATTTGTTTTTCATCGTATTTGCCATCCCTAGTGCAGCCTCATATATGTTAGGCACTTTTGTTCCTAGTTTGACCTGGCTTCTATTTGTTGGTATTGGTATTTCTCTTTATGGTCTTACCTATTTCCTTATTCACGATGTCTACATCCATAAGAGATTCAAATGGTTTAAGCACTTAGATTCAAACTATAGTAGATCTGTATTAAGAGCTCATGGTGCGCATCACGCAAAAACTACAAAGGAAGGATGTGAAGAATTTGGTTTGCTAATTGTTGGTAAAAAACACAGGGCTAAGAAATAATTACTTTTCGATCCCTGCCACTACAAGTACAATTTCTCCTTTGACGGAAGTTTTAGATTCTAGTTTCAGTTTGATTTCTTTTAGGCTTCCATTTATCACTTCCTCGTGTAATTTAGATAACTCTCTAGACAAAGATGCAGGTCTGTCATCACCACAAAATTCAATTAATTGCCCCAATGCTTTTATGATTCTATGGGGAGATTCATAAATCACAAAAGTGTTTTCTAATTCTGCCAAATATTTTATTCTTGTTTGTCTACCCTTCTTATGTGGTAAGAAACCTTCAAAATAAAATCTATCGCATGGCAGTCCAGAATTGACCAAGGCAGGAACGAAAGCTGTTGGACCTGGCAGACAAGAAACATCAACTTCGTTTTCTCTTGCAGCTCTTGAAAGTAGAAATCCAGGATCAGAAATTCCGGGTGTGCCGGCATCGCTGATTAAGGCAATATTAGCTCCTTTCTTTAATTGAGTAATGAGCTCATCTACTATTCTATGTTCATTGTGGATATGAAAAGATTTCATTGAAGTTTCAATCTGATATTCTTTGAGAAGTTTACCAGAGGTTCTGGTGTCTTCTGCAAGGATTAGATCAACCTCTTTCAGAATCTCTATGGCACGAAAAGTAAAATCTTTGAGGTTTCCGACTGGTGTAGGAACAATATAAAGCATAAGTCAAAGATACATAGCAAAGTTATAATCCATAAATATGCCTTCTACTTAAAGAGTATACCATGGCAACAAATTGAAAATCAGAATGTTAAGTAAATTATAAAAAGAACTGAAATCAAGCAATCACTGGTGTTTTGGCGTCTTTAATGCAACGATTTCGACACTTTTTGACTCTTCCTTATACGATTGTGGAGAAAGAATTGGTTAAATTTACATCCGATAGAGCAACCTACACAGAAGATAGCACATGAAGAAAATAATCCTTTTAACCCTTTTATTCTTACCGTGTCTCATACACGCTCAGGTTTCGAATGATGAATGTATGTTTGCCGAACCTCTAGGGAATATTCCTTTGGATCTTGACTTTTGCACAGAAGAAGGTGAATACGATAATTTTGGAGCTACCTTATCTCCAGAGCCCTTACCCTTTTGTTGGTTTAACGATGGTGTAGATGTTTGGTTTTCATTTACTCCAACAGGTCCAGGTATTTATATTCAACTGTTTGGAGATGCATTGAATACTACTGGTAATGTAGACAGTCCTTCAATGGCTTTGTATTCAGGAAATTGTAACAATTTAACAGAAATTGGTTGCGCTTCAATTTCGGGTGGGATCAATATTATTGAATTAATATCAACTGATTTAGTCATTGGTCAAGTTTACTACTTAAGAGTAGCAGCAAGAAATGACAACCAAGGAGAATTTGACATCTGTTTGCGTTCATATATTCCAACACCTTCACCTCAATCTGATTGCCCTGACGCAGTTGTACTATGTGATAAGACTGGATTCATCATCGAGAATTTGGATTCAGTTGGAGATTTACCAAATGAAATGAATGGTGATTGTGTTGACGAAGCAGGAGTAGGCGGTCAAGAAAATGCATCTGTATGGTACACATGGACTTGCGACATCTCTGGAACATTAGAATTTACTTTGACTCCAAACAACCCAAATAGTAATACAGAAGATATTGACTTTGTTGTATATCGATTACCCGGAGGCCTTAATGATTGTGCGAATAGACAATCTCTTCGATGTATGTTTTCAGGAGAGACAGCAGGTCAAGCATCAAGTCCATGTTTTGGTCCTACTGGATTGATTGCAGGAGATAGTGATTTGATAGAATTCCCAGGATGCCAAAGTGGAGATAATAATTTTGCTGCTCCAATTGACATGGTTTCAGGTGAGAGTTATGGAATTTTGATTAACAACTTTAGTCAATCAGGATTTGGGTTCTCAATCGAATTTGGAGGTTCCGGGACTTTCTTAGGTCCTGAAGTAGATTTTGCAATAGACACTACTGGCCTAGTGGAGTGCGACAAGCTTATCACTTTTAGTGAAGATTCAGAATCTCTGACCGATGAAATCATTCAATGGAATTGGACTTTTGGTACTGGTGCACAACCTACTAGTACTGCAACTGCAAGCCAAGCCAATGAGGCTTTTGATATTGAGTATGAGTCATTTGGCGATAAAATTGTTTCACTAACTGTAACAACGTCAAGAGGATGCACGGTTACTAAGATTGAAGATTTATTCATAGCTCCATGTTGCCAGGATACATCAACTCTATTATTGAACGCATTCGACAACCAAATAAACTGTCCAGGCCAACAAGCTGTTGGAATGGTAGCAGGAGAAAATGGTTCACCTACCTATATGTACGCTATTAATTCACCAGATGAATTTCAATTGAATCCTAATTTCAATAATCTGGATGCTGGCGATTACAATGTTTTTGTTCAAGATATAAAAGGATGTGAAGCAGATACGACCTTGACCATCTTTCCTGCTGATAGTTTTTCAGTTAATATCATCACTCCAGATACTGAAGTTGAATTAGGCAACAGTGTAGATATTGAAGCAGAAGTGATAGCCAATGATCCAAATGTCACCATTACATGGGATCCTGCCGAAGGCTTAAGTTGTCCAGATTGTCTAACTCCGACTTCATTTTCACCTGGAACAACAACTTATGAAATTACAATTGAAGATGAGAATGGTTGTATAAGTAGAGATCAAGTGACTATTACAACAGTAATCAAAACACCTGTATTTGGTCCCACTGTCTTTACGCCAGATGGTTTAAACAACACAACTTTTACTCTTGGTTTTTTTAGTCCTCAAGTAAAATCATTTAATTCGTTGCGTATTTATGATAGATGGGGCAACTTGGTCTATGAAGGATTTGGACTTCCAATCAATGATTTCACAGTTGGCTGGGATGGAAAATTCAAAGGTGATGATGTCAACCCTGGAGTTTTTACTTGGATTGCAGAAGTGGACTTCATTGATAATGTCATTCGTACATTCACTGGATCAACAACAGTTGCTAGATAAATTGCTCTTCAGCTAAAATAATATTTTGCAAAATAGCTTATTACCTTTCTTTGTCTTTCTCATTTTTTGTGCCATTGCTTGCACAAATTCAATAGAAGAAGTAGATGCCTTGTTTACCGATAAAGATTTAAAAATTGAGCAAGCTGAAGATGTAGAAATTCTTTATAGCGATTCAGCACAGATCAAGTTAAAAATCACTGCACCAAGTCTGAAGAGATACATCCAAAAGAAAAATTCAGTAGATGAATTTCCCGATGGAGTTCTTGTGGAGTTCTATGACACCAATGGCAAAATCATATCTTGGTTGAAATCAGACTATGCCATCAGAAAAGACTTGGATAAAAAAATCTATGTCAAGGAAAACGTAAAATTATACAATACTCAAGATGATGAATTGAGTACAGATGAATTGATATGGGATGAAGAGACAGGAGAAATATATACCAATAAATATGTTCGGATTGCCCAACCAAAACGAGGTGATACCCTATTTGGATATGGTTTTATTGCCAAGCAAGAATTCCAAAGATTTCAATTAAATAAGAAGGTTTCTGGCACTAAGTTTCTTGAACTAGATAAGGCCTTTAATAATTGATCTTTTTAAGTACCTTTAAATTACAATAGCAATACATGTCACTAGTTATAGCGATTATCGTTTTTCTTCTTTTCTCGGCCTTCTTTTCTGGTTCTGAGATCGCCTTTGTATCTGCCAATCGACTAGGAGTTGCAGTTAAGAAAGACCAAGGCTCTAGAAGAGGAAGAATACTTGCCAACTTTTTTGAAAAGCCAGACAACTTCATTAGTACTATGCTGGTTGGGAATAATATTTCTCTTGTTGCTTTTACAGCACTAATGACGAAGCTCATGGAACCATGGATTATCCCTTGGTTAGGAAATGGCTTGTTTTCTCTTTTATTTTATACACTTATTACAACAGCTATTGTTTTGATTTTCGGCGAGTTTTTGCCCAAGACCATCTTTAGGATGTATGCGAATAAGCTGTTGTATATTTTCACATATCCATTAGCATTTTTAAAATGGATTCTTGCTATACCTACTTACTTCATGACTGTACTTTCCAACCTACTTCTAAAGTATGTGGCTAGAGTCCCAATTGAAGGTGCTGAGATTTCATTAACAAGATTAGACCTTGAAGATTACATTGACAAGACAATCGCTGATGAAAATAATGCCAATATCGATAAGGTGATTTTGACCAATGCTCTTGGTCTCCAAAATATGAAAGTGAGGGAAGCAATGATCCCAAGAACGGAAATTGTTGCTATTGACATTACAAGTTCGATAGATGATTTAATCAAAAACATTCAAGATTCAAATCATTCAAGAATTTTAATCATTGATGGTGATATTGAAAACGTAGAAGGATATGTACATCACCAACAAGTCTTCAACAAACCACAAAGCATTAAAAAAATGATGCTAGAGATACCATATGTTCCTGAGACAATGAACATCAAAGATCTCATGCTTCAATTTATCAACAACGAAACAAACATTGCATGTGTTGTAGATGAATATGGAAGTACTGCTGGTATTATTACCCTTGAAGATATTCTTGAAGAAATATTTGGAGAAATTGATGACGAACATGATGTTGAAGAATTTATAGATGATCAAATCTCAGAAAATGAATTTGTTTTCTCTGGAAGACTTGAGATAGATTTCATTAATGATAAGTACAACTTGGGTTTACCAGAAGGCGAATACCAAACCCTCTCTGGTTATATCGTTATGACCTCAGGGAATATTCCAGAAACTGGCGCTGTGATCGAGATGGATAATTTCAAATTTATCCTTGAAATGGTTAGTGATACAAAAATTGAAACGGTAAGACTTATCAAAGAGAAATCAGAAGAATCAGAAGCTCTGGAATAATGAGTAATGAGAATTTCCATATTGATGGTGTTAATTCAACCAAATTATTTGGTCAAGCTTGGTCTCTTAAAAACCCAATGGCTAATGTTTATTTTATACATGGCTTTGGAGAACATTCATCAAGATATCATGCTGAGGCAGCTAGATTAAATGCAGCAGGTTTCAGTCTATATACTTACGACCAAAGAGGACATGGCCAATCTGAAGGACTAAGAGGATATATTTCTTCCTTCGATCACATGATAAAAGACTGCGAAACATTTATCAATCAAACTTGGGATGATAATCTACCCTGTTTCATTTTTGGGCATAGTGTGGGAGCTTTAGTAGCTGTAAATTTTATTATCGATAAAAAATTTGACAAGCCAAACTTCAAAGGACTTGTAACTACAAGTGCCGCTATGAAAATAAGTAGAGACATTGCTCCTTTACTTCAAAAGATATCTGGTGTCATGGGTGTTATCTTACCCAAGCTTAGGACTGTGAAAATTGATAGTTCCTTTATCTCAAGAGACCCCAAAGAAGTAGAAAAGTATGATAATGATCCTCTTATAATAA
>CALHKJ010000069.1 GCA_938033975.1 uncultured Saprospiraceae bacterium
TATCCTTCCAGATGCTTTTGCCAGATATGCAGAGTTAAGAATAGGCGCTCTAGCTAATATTGGACTTTCTGATCGATTGAATCAATTTGGTCCTGGTTTTGAGATATTCTTTCTATATAAATATGATGTCCATTGACATTCGTAGAATATTATGACAATCCTATTGTATCATACAATGTACTAGTCTGAATAAAGAGCAATAAAAGTAATGGTTTTATATCTTTGTGGCACAAATCATGAAGCGTGAGTATTTTAATATTTTTAGTAGTTAGTTACATCCTTTTAAGCATTAGCTTATATATGTTATTCCCTAAGATGGGCTTAGACAAAACCAAGGCTTTGATTCCTGGTGTCAACTTTGTGGAATGCATGAAAGCAGTAGGTCGGCCAGGCTGGCATGCTGCCCTATTATTGATTCCAATTGTCAACTTTTTTGTTTTTGCCAATATGTGTATTCAATTGGTAAGGTCATTCAAAAAGTATAAGCTCAAACATAGTGCTGCTGCAATTGCTTATGCACCAGCAGCTTTTTTCAAATTGGCCACCGATGACAAGTCAATATATGATGGTCCGTACATGACCAAGTTCAATGACTACAACAATCAAGTAAAAGAGGCAAAAGAAAATGGGAATGACAGACAATACAAAAAGTTAGTTAACAACAATCCTTTTAAAAAATCTAGTGGTAGAGAATGGGTTGAATCTATATTCTTTGCAGTTTTTGCAGCTGCTTTTATCAGAATGTTTTTAATAGAGGCATTCGTTATACCTACTCCATCGATGGAAGGTTCATTGAATGTCGGTGATTATCTTTTTGTATCCAAAGCTCATTATGGAATTAGGACTCCAATGACTGTTGCTATGATTCCACTTTTACATAACAGAACACCTGTTTTGAATACTGAGTCTTATCTTGAAAAACCATCGCTTCCGTATTTCAGACTGCCTGCTCTCGAATCAATTGATCGCAACGAACCATTTGTATTTAATTGGCCTGTCGGGGATAGCGTTTATGTTACTCCCGCTCGACCCTACTCCGTAAGTCAAGTTGAAAGAGACCCTAATTTGTACGAAGCAAGTGATCGTGCTCTGAGATCTCTCAGAAAAAACAAAGAATTTATTACTAGACCCATTGATAAAAAAGATCACTATATAAAAAGATGTGTGGGTCTTCCAGGAGATAATCTTGAAATTAAGAAGGGCCAGATTTATATTGATGGCACTCCTTCAAAGAATCCAACCAATATGCAATTCTTATACGAATTGGTACTTCCTCCTGGTGAATCCCTCAACAAAAACAAATTAGATGAATGGGGAGTTGACAGTGGAGATTTTCATCCAAGATATAGAAATGCTGTTTACCTTGACTCAACACAAGTAAACCAAATAAAATCATTGAATGCCAACATACAGTTGAAGAGGCAATTTTCTACCAAAGATCCTGGAGCTATGTTTCCAAATTCAAAAAAATACTTTTCTGAATGGACCAATGATGATTTTGGACCAATATGGATTCCAAAAGCTGGAGAAAGCATCAGCTTGACTCCAGAAAATATTGTCAAGTATAGAAGAGTGATTGATGTGTATGAAAACAACAATGTTAGTGTTAGTAATGGAAAGATGACAATCAATGGTGAGGCTGCTTCAGAATATACTTTTAAGCAAAATTATTATTGGGCTATGGGAGACAATAGACTTAACTCAGAGGACAGTCGTGCTTGGGGCTTTGTACCTGAGGATCACATTGTTGGTAAGCCACTTTTTATTTGGTTTTCTAAAGACCAAACAGGAATCAATTGGGAAAGAATCTTTAAATCAGCAAACAAAAATTAAGATGAGATTTGCCTTATTATCCATCATACCACTTTTTTTTGCTTCCGTAAATGAAGTAACTGCTCAAGATTTACCGGTCTGCAACTTGTACCAATTTACCTTGACAGAAAAACAAACTGGCTACAATGTTCTTTATCCAAAATTCTTGACTGTATTTAATAAAAATGGATACAACAATCAACCAAGTTTTATTTCGGATTTCGACGTGTATCTTACTTCTGACTATGGTGATAATGGGTCAACCGAGGTTGTTAAACTTAATCTATTTGAAAACAAATTAACAAGAGTTACCTCTACAACACAAAGTGAATACTCTCCTACTCATGTGAATAAAAATTACTTTTCAACAGTTCGAGTAGAAAATGATGGGACTACACAATCCTTAATTTTGTACCCAAAGAATATGGATGGAAGCCCTAAAAGATTTTTACCAGAACTTAACAACGTAGGATACCATACTTGGATATCAGATTCAGAAGTTGCCTTGTTTTTGGTAGATGCATCTCAAGGCAATGTACTAGCATTAGCGGACGTATTGGATGATGATATAAAGGAAATAGTTTCTAATATTGGTAGAACCCTAAAGTTTAATGGAGAGCACAAATTATTTTTTGTTCAAAAGTCAGTAGACAAGTGGTTTATAAAAGAATTGAATGTCGAAACAAGAAAGATAAGAACTGTCATAGAAACTCTTGAAGGAGTTGAAGATTTTGAGCTGCTTACAAACGGAACCTTTGTATGTGGAAAGGGTTCAAAATTATATTACTGCAATAGAGGCACTGCCGGTTGGACTGAGATGACTGATTTGAAAGATTATGGTATTAGCTCTATTTCTAGAATTGCTGTAAGAAAAAACAAA
>CALHKJ010000070.1 GCA_938033975.1 uncultured Saprospiraceae bacterium
TGCTTTCTTTGTTAATAACAGAGACGGTAGTTTTACACCAAACACAGCATTCTACGGCTTAGAGATTCCGGACTTTACTTTTGGTGCAAACTTTCTTGATCTCGATTGTGATTCTGATTTAGACTTATTTGTTGTCAGACATGGTCTCATGATGAATGGTACAACTCTTGATTCTTATTTTGAATTGGATCCTGAAGTATTTATCAATGAAGAAGTTGGTGTTCCAAGCACTTCAATTATCTCAGGGGACTTTAATGGAGACGGATATCCGGACTTGGTAGGAAATAAAAACCTAGGCACGATTCTTTATCAAAACAATGTTCAGAAAAATAACTGGTTGACTATAAAAGCAAGAGGTACAGTATCAAATTACTTTGCTGTAGGTACTAGACTGATTCTTGAATCAGACGGTAAGGAAATAATTCGGCACATACAATGTGGTCAAGATTTTAGTTCGCAACAAAGTTATACTCAGTTTTTTGGATTGGCTGAAGATAAGTTAGTAGAAAAACTAACAATCACCTGGCCCAATGGATTGACTGAAGAATACTTTGACCTAGAAGCAAACACTCACTATAACTTTACAGAAGGAGAAGGCTATGACATTAAATTCAAATACACTGGCTTCAGTAAAGTTTCCCCTTGCGACAGCATCAGCCCTACTATCATTTCTGCTCAAGGCAAAAATGTTCCGTTTGCTTACAAACTCTATGATGATCAAAATATAATTATTGGAGAAGGTGAACTGGAAGATCAATTTCAGAAAGATACCATCAACCTAGATGCTGGCAACTATAGAATACAATTAACTGATCAAGACAATACTGAAATAAGGAAAGAATTTTTGGTTATCAAAAAAGAATTTGAGTTTGACATTCAGTTATTAGATTTAGAAAAGGTAGGATTTGATTGTGATGGAACTAGGCAACTCTATGATTTAGTCTTCCAGATTGATGGATATTATCAATCACATGATTTTGATCCGGGAATTGCATGGGCAGAACCAGAATCCACTGAAATGGATACACTTTCATTTTCTGGTATATACATTGATCCTGATGAATATAAATTAAATATTGAAACCGGCTGCGGTACTTTTGAGTATCCATTTACAATAGAAGCTCAACCAGAAAACTTTGGACTCATTGCCGACATAGAAAATGCATCTGGACCAGAAGAGTCTGATGGCTCTGCCATTGCTCAGCCAAGTTTTGGAATAGAGCCATACCACTATACCTGGTATAATTCCAATGGATGGATCTTTTCAAATGAAGCATCTGTTGATTCTTTGACTACAGGTTGGTACAGATTGCGGGTTACAGACAGCATGGACTGCAGACGAAGTCTAGATGTAATAATTGATTTTAGTTCTAAGATTAATAATCAAAGTAATTATAAAATCACAATATCACCCAACCCCACTATTGACTTTATTCTAATTGAATCTGAAGTTCATTTAGATAAGTTGAAACTCTACAATGAACAAGGGCAATTTATAAGACAGCTTAAAAACATTTACGGAAGTGAAAGAATAGATGTAAGTGATCTGAGTGCTGGCATTTATTTCTACAGTTATGATCTTGAAGGAATCGTATATACAGGAAAAATTATAATAAACTAATTTATTATTTCCGAGGTCCTCTCTGAATAGGGAAAAAGATATCTGGTACCTCTTTTAGAAAAGCATTATAACTACTAAGTTGTTCATCATTCAAAATGCCTTTTATATCATTGAAATGAATCTGATGAATATTTTCGATCTTAATATTTTCTACTGCGATTAAACTATCTAATGATTTGATTTTTGTTTGATCAGCAGCAACAACACTTGAGTAATATTCCTTTCTAAGCTCAAATATTTTTTTGCTTGACTTCCTCATGGCCTCACGATGGTGATCAATCAAAACTTGAAACTTTTTTGTCTGACCTTCATCCATTTTTAATTTTTGCACAACAATTTCTTTTGGCCTATCGACTTCTCCACCAGGTGGTCCCCAGTGTGGTCCATGCTCCTTAGGTCCTCTCCCATCAGGCCGACCCATAATCAAAGCAGCAATGAGAATAAGATTTGAAAACATCAATGCAATCATTCCATACTTGAAAAAGTTTAGTCTGCTCATTCGTATATGAAATTATTAGTTACTTGATAGGCATCAGCCAATGATGAACTTTCAATTGATGACCTAACTTCCTTATTGACAAAAAAGTCTCTACACAAGTATAGCTCGAAACAAATCAAAACAACAAAAATGGCAATAGAAGCTTTTACCCAATTAATGGATATAAATTTTAGCTCATCCACTTTGGATATGACATTTGCTAAAATATCATCAGGAGCTTTCACCCTTGCTATTTTGTTTAATATGTCTAAATTTTTTTCCACTAGTATTATGACGATTTATAGTTTAGATTCCCTCGCTTCATCTAAAATTAACCATAATTTTTTCTTTGCTCTATGAAAAAGTGATTCCAATGCCTTTGGTGAGATATCCATCACCTTAGCTGCCTCATTCTGACTTAGTCCTTCAATTTTTAGCAAAACAATAGCTGTTCTTTGTTTCTCATTCAATTGCTCTATGGCAGCAAAGATTTCTTCAATTGCTTCTTTTTGCTCAAGCAAAACTCCAGGATGTTGAAAATCTTGGATTTTATTAAATACTGCTGGATCAGAAAGGTCTTTAGTATTCTGTTGTACCTGTCGTTTAATAGTCTTCTTGGCTTTGATAAAATCAAGGCAAGTATTGATTGTCATCCTATAAATCCAGGTTTTAATACTAGACCTTCCTTCAAACTTCGATAAGTTCTTGTGAACTTTTACGAAAACATCTTGGGTAATCTCTTTGGAATCTTCTTCATTATAGACATAGTGAAGTGATAGGTTGTAGACCATGTCAACATGTTGGTGATATAGCTCTTCGAATATTATCAATTTGAAACAAAGAATATGACCGAACTGCTAATTTGGGTTATAAAGTCGATTTTGATCACCTTTTGTTGTTTTAAATTATGATTGGATAATCATTATAAAAACAACTGAACATTAAAAAGACCTACCCAATTACCACAAAAAGAACTACAAAACTTCAAACAGAAAGGCTTTTTTTGTATGATTAGGGCTAAAATACCTAAGTATTATAGGCATTATCAGTAAATAAGACATCGAAATGAACTATTACTGAAAAAGGTTCGTTAAGTTTGTTGTAGAATTGCCACTAAGGCATTTCACATTTTTTTTAATTTTTATATTTTTTATAATGAGTAACGGTACAGTTAAATTTTTCAACGAAGGAAAAGGTTATGGATTCATCACACCAGATGATGGAGGAAAAGACGTTTTTGTTCACATTAATGGCCTAAATGGCATCAGAATTAACGAAGGAGACAAAGTTTCTTACGAAGTTGAAGAAGGACAAAAAGGATTAAATGCAGTAAACGTATCTTTGATATAATTACCATTTAACTTTAAAATTATATCGGCCCTACATTCATTTGTAGGGCCTTTTTTTATGCCAAGCTCTGAGATCAAGATTCAGTTTTCAATTAGTTTTTTGCCTCAAATGCATCAACAAACCAAAGGCAGGCCCAATAGCCAGAATACAAAATAAATAAATTGACTCTGTTTGCTGAAATAAGCCGTTGATCAATTGAATGCTCAAAATTGTGATAAAAAATCCAATACAATTAACAATGGTCAATGCAGTCGCTTTCAATTCGACTGGCGCACTATGAGCCACGAGAGTTGAGAACAAAGGTGAGTCTGCAATCACAACCATAGCCCAAAAGAAGAGAAATAGAATAAAAATGCTTACAGATTTTAAAGCAAATACGAAAGGGAATAAAATACAACAACAACCAGACAAGAGTAATGCCGTGTAGGCGATGTGTTTATTGCTTGTGCTTTGCGCTAGATATCCAGCTAGCACACAGGCGATTCCTCCAATTCCGATAATTAAAAAGGACAATAGTGGAATATTTAAATCTGTACCCAAATTATTGTTCTGAAACATGCTGAGCATGATAGGAACAAATGCCCAAAATGTATAGAGCTCCCACATGTGTCCAAAATATCCAAATGCTGCTGTGCGAAAATCATCTTTTCTAAAAACATCTCTTACTCCTGATAAATTTATTTTAAGACTAGGTTTTCGAAATGGACCATCAGGAATCAAAAGCCGCATCATGATTCCTCCTACTGCAGCAATTATGGAAGTACTTATAAACACATACTCCCAAGGATGCTCCCCTATTGTTTCTTTAAGCAAATGTGGAAAGGCAGTTCCTAATACAAGAGCTCCCACTAAAAAACCAAGAGATTTACCAAGCCCTGCGTCGTAATAATCAGAAGCAATCTTCATCCCAACTGGATATATTCCTGCTAGGAAAAAACCAGTAAAAAATCTGAATACAAGAATCGAATAGATTGTGTTACCACTCCAAATAATGGCAATATTAAACAATGAGCCGAGCAATGCACAATAGAAAAATACCTTTGAAGGAGAATATCTGTCTGCAATAGACAAGATCGCAAAAATCAATGTCCCTATAATAAATCCAAACTGAACAGATGAAGTAAGATGACCGAGAGCCATTTCATTTAGCCCAAAATTTTGAATCAACTCATTGATTACTCCATTACATGCAAACCAAAGAGAGGTGCAACAAAGCTGTGCAATGACAATAACAGGAAGCACATATCTAGGAACAGTTTTCAAATTAATTTTTTGATTGATCTATTACATTCAAATAGCTGTTCCCAAATTACAGCTTTCTTATTAAGTATATGAAGACACTTAAAAATACTATCTCAAATCATTGAAAACTCCCTTTGAATAAGAACACATTGCAGTGATTATCTCCTCTCTTATAGGACCAACAATACTCGCATATATTCCCAATCTTTTGTTTACTTACAAAATTGCTTCAAAAGTAATACTGGCAAACTAAGGATTATTTGAAAACAAACTTGTACGAGTATTTGTCTCATCATTGGCTCTATTTAATAGAGATTCTACTTCTTAATTATTTTTGATGAGTCCTTATTTTACCCCGAACAAGTCCTTATGAGAGCTATAAAGTTTAATCTTTTGAAACAGAACTTCTGGTTCAAAAGGCTTGCACAAATAGTCATTCATGCCAGCATGCAGAACTCTATCAGTAATATCAGAAGACACAGAAGCAGACAAGGCTATAAGTGGTAAATTTTTATAATATTCATCATCTATCAATCTTACTTCCTTGGCGACAGCAAATCCATCCTTGATGGGCATCTGTAAATCTAAAAGAACTAAATCGTATTTATTTTTTTTGATTTGTTCTAATGCTTGTTCACCATCCTTGGCATCATCATATTTTACATTCCACTTGTTGAGAAACTGTTTGACTACAATGAGATTAATTTCATTATCATCCACAACCAGAAGCTTCACACCATCAAGCTTAAAGTCGGATATATTAGCCTGTGCAACTTCAGTTCTTTTAGCATTAGAAACAATTTCAAATTCTAAATCAAAGAAGAACTTTGTTCCCTTTCCTAATTTGCTCTCCACTTTTATCTCACTTGATTGATGCTCAATTAGCTTTTTGCAAATTGCCAAACCCAAACCAGTCCCTCCAAATTTTTTGGTAGTATCACTTTCTGCTTGAGTAAATCTATCAAAAATCATATGTAATTTATCTTCTGCAATTCCAATTCCAGTATCAGTAATTGAGAAATTTATTTTAGCCTTAGATTCAGTTTGCTCCACAAGCCTAAGGTCAACATCAATAGAACCATTGTTGGTAAATTTTATCGCATTATTTATGAGGTTTGTCAAAACTTGAGATAGCCGATGACTATCTCCTTTTACAAATTGAGGTATCGCTTCATCAATAGAGACATTTAACTTTAATCCTTTCTCTTCTGCACTGAAAGACATTGAGTTAATTGTTTGAGTTAGTTCTTTTAAAATATCAAAGGCACTATTGTCAAACTTTAATTTACCTGAACTAAGTTTGTTATAATCTAAAATATCATTGATCAAATGTAATAAGTGGGTAGAAGAGTACTTTAATGTCTTTAAGTTTTCAAGCTGTTCTTGTTTTGGATCTTCCATCAAAAGAATATTACTAATTGCAATTACTGCATTTAGTGGTGTTCTAATTTCATGGGACATTGTAGACAAGAACCTACTTTTGGAATTGTTTGCTTTTATTAATTTATTTTCTGTCTCCTTTAAGGAAGTAACATCTACAAGTGAGGCTATTGCCCCAGCAATTTCCCCATCTGGATTATGAATCATTTTGGCAGAAAGTTCCCACCATTTAACTTCCTTTGCCTTATTGTATCTACTGAATACAGTTTTAAATTTGGAGAAATCCTTATTCAGAATTTTTTCATTCAAATCAAGGTCAAAGTTTTTTATTTGAGGTGTAAAGTCTAAGTAGCTCTTACCAATACTTTCTTCATGGGATTCTTCAGCAAATTTTATCCAAGCCGGATTCAAATAGGTAAAGTTTCCATTTTCATCCATTTCAATAATAATATCAGTTACATTATTAACGACTTTCAACAAGGAAGTCTTTGCTTCTTTAGCTTCTTTACTCCGTAAGGTATTTTCTGTTTTTAATCGCTCATTAGCTTTGTATAATTCATTGGAGTTAACTTCAAGAACATTTTCCAAATGTTTAAGATCGTTGTCAAATGATTTGTATGCACTATCTATAGATTTTAAAAAAGGAAGAATTGATTCAATCTGCTCATCGCTAAGATTAGCTTTCTTAATTTGTCTTCGTAACAATCTATGGGTATTTTCAGCGTGCATCTTTTGTATTTAAATACTTGATTCAGAGAAGGTAGTGATTGTCATTGTCTGATTATGTAACTCGCAGGGTGTGAATTCTTGAAAAGGAGCTAACTCACCATAACTATAGAACCCTGAGATTACAGGTTTTTTTCCTAGCACATCTCGCACAGCTTCAATCTCTTCTTCTACCATTTGTTTTAAAACCAACCTACGCCCAACACAACTTATAAGTAAAGCAAAATCTGCTTCTTGCACGTCTGAATTCTTTGTTTCTATTGCCGAATCTTCAGCTCCATTTATCAACCTATCGATGTTAGCTTTCATAAGCCTCACTGTAGAACCTTCTGGAATATTTCCTGCAAATGTCAAACTTGAATCATCTTCGTTTACTCCCAAAATGGTTCTTACCACTGGCCTTTGATCTCGTGTAGTTCGTAGACTCAATGGAAAAAGCAAACCAGAACCTGGAAGATCTTTAGCCTTTTCTCCTAAGTAAGATTTGTATAGCTCCAAGGCTGGTTTACCATCTAATTCGAATAGGATATTCTTCTCTGATTTGGTTACAGTTCTTTCCAAACCAAAACTATCCCAGCCGCCTTTTGAGCTATATGAAACATTTAATTTTTTACCATAAAGTCCAATAGCTACCACTTGGCCTTCATTAAATTGATCATTGGTAATAACAAAAGTTGACTTAAAATTATTTCCATCACCTGCTAAACCACCTGTCATAGGAATATATCTGTCAGAATTATCTCTAAGCCCTTTTACAAGATCAGCTCCATTAACTTGAAGGCCATCACTGAAAATCAAAACATGAGTCAGATCAAGCGCATCAATCTGCTTGAATAAGCTTGCTCCTAGGTGATAACTATTATCATGATCATCTATGTTTTCAGTAACTACTTTATGAATGGTAGATTCAAATTGAATAGCATTCATAATTAAAGAATTATCAAGTACGTTTATGTCTTGAATCTCGCCTGATGTTGAGCATCCAGTAATACTTGTGTTTGGATATAGTAATTTAAGTCTCGTAAGACTTTCTTGTAAATCTGGATATGTAGGAGATACAAACGCGATTATAATACTTGGCTCAAAACCAAAATCTAAATTAGCTAAGTCTTCACTTGAATATATAGTTTTCTGATCTACTAACATGTATTATGAATTTAAATATTGATTAATACGAGTATACTCTTCCTTAATACTTGGAAGTAAATTTTCAAATTGTATTAGAAAACTTGCATGTATTTGGTCCACTACATTTGACTTTTCTTTTGCAGCCTTTTCTAATTGCTCAAGTTTTTTATTTAAACTTGAAGCTCCCACATACAAAAAATTGTTCTTTATTTTGTGAGATATAAAAGCAATCTGTTCGTAGTTATTATCATTGATTTCACTTTGTAGTTGATTCAATTCGACAATTGTAACATCTAGAAATGATTCAAAAATATATTGTGCAAACTCAAGGTTCTGCCCGTAATTTTTAGAAAGAAATTCGCTATCCAATAAAGAGGAAAATTGAAATTCAATTTCTTTAGAATGGTGATTCATAAGCGTAGATATGTTTTTGATATGGGACTCTTATATGGGACTCTTATATATA
>CALHKJ010000071.1 GCA_938033975.1 uncultured Saprospiraceae bacterium
ATAGGTATCTCAACAAAATTTTGCTAATTTAAATCCATGGAGCAACATCCAAGCAATCCTAACACCAAGAACATTCTAAGTGAGTGGCTCGAACAGATACAACAAGATAGTTGGCAGCTTGAGTTATTGATCTCAGGATTGGCTTTGTATGGTGTATACAATGGCATCGACAAGGTCGAAGATTATAGTAGCTTTATTGGTCTTAATATTGATGGACCAGTCCTTGGGATACCTTTTGTATTTTCGTATTTCATAGCCTATGTAGGTTGGAGAATTTTCTTTTTCAATCTACTTATTCACGTGATTCTAAGAGGATTGTGGATTGCCTCTATTGGGCTTCGCTATGTCTCCAACGAAATAAACTTTGATGCACTCAATTATGCACCTGCATATACCAAATATTTAAAGGAACGGATTGGTAGTTATGATCAATTTATTGAGAAATTAGAAAAGCTCTGCAGTATTATTTTCGCCTTTACCTTTTTGATGTTTTTGCTCTTGGTATCTCTGATGATATTCACCGCCTTTGCAATGATCCCTCTTTCATTTTTAGACAACACAAGTTCGGTCGCTTTAAACATCATAGTTGTTACAGTGGTAGTTATTTACATAATACTTGGATCAATAGTAGCTATTGACTTTATCAGCTTAGGCTCAATCAAAAAAATCAGAGAACCTTGGGTTGTGAAAGCTTTTACTCCTGTATTTAAGTTCTATAGCTACTTGACCTTATCATTTATGTATCGACCAATCTTGTACAACTTCTTAGATCAGAAGTATACTAGAAAATTTTTCTTACTCATTATACCTTATGTAGCTTTTTTAGGAGGCGGTGACAGATTTTTTTCTAATCACATTAACCCTTACCTAGATTCCGATAATAATTTAATGCAAGAAGGTTTGGCAATTTTGGATTATCAGTACGAAGATTTATTGAGAGAACGAATTTTAGATATGTCTGACTATCGTAAGAAAAGATACATCAATACGAATTCAACCGCGATAAGACTTTCAAATTATAAGATCAAAAATAATCAACTAGAATTTTTTGTAAAGACAGCTAGACTTAGCAAGTTGCTAAAAGAAAAATACAAGTTGGATCCCATCTACAAACCTGGTTTGCAATTCAATTTATTTGTCAATCACAAAAGAGAAATTCCTGGATTAAAAGCTATATCGAAAAAATATCACGAGAGGTACAATATGCTCAGGAAGAATTATAATAAAGAACGAGTTATAATCAGCGAGAGAGCGGACACAAATGGACTCTTTAAAATTTTAAAAAATAAAAGAGATTCCATAAATGATATTATTGATTCTCTTGAAGTTTTGAAAGAAGAAGAAATAGTTGGATTTGAGTTAAAAAACAATGGATTGATATTTGAGAAAATACAATCTACCATTCAAGTTAAAATTGATTCTCTTGATTATTCTGAAAGACTCAGTTGTAAATACTTCAAAGATAAGTTTGTGGGCTCAGATGGGATACTTTGTAACTTATTTGATGAGTCACTGCCAAAAGGAAATAAAATCGTGGAATTTACTCGACAATATTATAATCAATTTGCACCTGATTCTATAGGTTACTCAAAAACAAAAATTCCAGTCTATATCGAATAAGCATGAAGCAGAAATTTATTACATATATTCTCTTTGGTATTTTGGGCGGTCTAATTATTTTTTTGATTGACCTATTCGACGTATACTTTCGTATTACGGGGTGGATCTACTTTTTTACAGCAGTATCAATAATATTCGTTCCTATGTTTTTGCATCGCTTAAAGAAAAACGCATCAAGATCTTTTAGCGCTATGTTTAGGATTGGAATAATAGTCACAATTATGAGCGCTGTTAGCTATAGTATCATATCGCAAGTTTATCCGCGTATCTTTTTCTCAGAAGCAGAAAAAACCAGATTAGTTGATGAAAAAGTAAATCGTCTAATCATGGAATTCGACGGACCAAAAATTGATATTTTCGAAATGGAAGAAAGCGCTTTGAGCTTTTTCGAACCAGACATCTCAAGACTACTGATGATATTGGCTTTGTTGGCTCCCTTTCTATTCTTTTTGACGGTGCTTTTTGCTTTGGTTTTGAAGAAAGAAAAAGTTTAGATATTTGATTCTTTCCAATTCTTGTAACAAATTGAAGTTCCATCAAATAATAGTATAAGGCCTATAAACTCAACAGAACTTTTGGATAGAGTTGCTTAAACCTCTATTGGTGCTGTGATTGGGATTGGTCATGTACAAGAAAATACTTCAAAATGAAAAACATTACCCTACTGCTATTATTGACCTTCACAATAAGTTCTGCACGATCACAAGAAGTGCAGCTAGTATATTCTGTCCCAGTTGGCACATATGCTCCCATCAATGGACTTACAAGCGAAGATTAATTAATCTATGTACTTGCACAAAATGAATTGCACATTCTTAGCTATGACTGTAACACGCAAGCCACTGAGGTAGTAGAAATAAAACCATTCGATGATAATCTATCATTGCGAGACTTATACTTAACAAATGACTGGATGTATTTTACCGTACATGGAAACCACAGATCAATAAGAAGGTTAAATAGAAATGAAACAAATGCAGAACTTGAAATAGTAGCAGACAATCTTTTCTTTCCTTCCGCTCTCGTAGCCACAGCAGACAAAGTATTTTATGCAGACTATGAAGCTATCTATAGTTTAAATTTAGCTAACAACTCTCCAGAGTCTGAGCTCATTATTGAAGACACTAGACTAGCTTTTGAATCATTTGGCTTAAGCCTACTGAATTCAAATATTTACGTGCCTGCTGAGGATGTGCTTTTCATAATAAATACCTCAAACAATAATGTTGAAACGATTCAAATGGCAGGTCTTGACAGGTATTCATCAATTACTCCATTAAGTGCAGATAAACTTTTGATTAAATCGAATGAAGAACTTTATGTGATAGATCTACTTGACAACTCATTTTTCTTCTTAGGAGTTTTTGACTGCAATGAAATTGACACCTTCGTCTATACTTGCCCAGGCTCAGATATTGCACTCATAGGCACTACTTTATACTTATCTCAAGTGGAAAGTGGATATGTCATTGCCGTCAAACTACCAAGCAATTTATATGCAGATACAGATGGGGACAATTTTGGTGACCTAAACAATAGGATTGAAACTGAAACTCATGATTTTTCTCAAGCTTATGTTTTTGACTCAAGCGATTGTGATGACAATAATACTGCGATCAATCCAGGACAGGAAGAAATACCTAACAATGGAATTGATGAGGATTGTGACGGAGCAGACTTGGTTAGTTCTATTCATCAGCTTGAGAATTATACAATAAACATTTTCCCAAATCCAGTTATTGATGAAATCAGTATTGATCTGAGTGATGAAGTTGAATTTCAAACAACACTTTATAATTTAAAAGGTGAAATGATATTCTTTAGTGAAAATGAAAAAACAATTTCTGTTAATACAATGGCTGCAGGAATATATTTAATAGAAATAAAAGATTTAAAATCAGGAAGTAAGGTGATAGAAAGGATTGTGGTGGGTAAGTAATTGCAGGATATGAAGAATTATCAAACCACAATCTTTTGTGGGAATAAAAAAAATAAAAAAGCCTACTGCACAGGATTCTGTACGGTAGACTTCTTTATCTATCTTCTTCTTTTTCTTCTTCCTCTATTTCTCCAAGGGGCGTCCTTTTCCCAATCTCCAGCCATAATACATCCATAAGGCAAGATTTGATCTACTACTTCTCCCAAACCGAAAGTCTTCATTTGGGATTGTACCGCCTTTGCATTTTTATATGCTGAAGGCAACTCTGTAATATCAATATTATCAGAAAAGAATCTTATATCTAAACCCTTGATTTCTTGCGCAAAGATTTCTTCTATAGTTCTATTAGCATTGGCTTTTCTATGTTGCGCTCTGCTCATATTCCTTCCAGCACCATGTGGTGCAAATCCTAAGTTTCGCTCAGTAGTCTCCCCTTTCACAATGAGTACAGGTTCACTCATGTTTAAAGGGATTAATCTCAAACCATCATTTGAGTCTGGAACAAATTTATCATCCAAAGGTGTGGCTCCTTTACCATGATAGAAATCATCTCCATCTTTAAAAACAAAATTATGTTCATTCCAAAAACGCTGAGTTATATCTTTTTTGATTTTACCAGCAGT
>CALHKJ010000072.1 GCA_938033975.1 uncultured Saprospiraceae bacterium
CCCCTATTTTTCTTTCTCCATTATCAAGGAATGCTACGATTGAAGGAGTAGTTCTTCTTCCTTCTTCATTTGGTATAACGACAGGTTCATTACCTTCCATTACAGCTACTACTGAATTGGTGGTACCTAAGTCGATTCCTATTATTTTACCCATGTTTATTGAATTGTTTTAAAATTTACTAAGAATATATACGATTAATGTCAATACATGTGCCAAGCCAAAATTTCACTGTCTTGACTGACAATTAGGACAATTTGATAATGTTTCTAATGATTAAAGGGGAAAAAATGACATATCGTCAGCCATTTTGTCTACAAAGTGAAGTTTAAATGTTGAGTAAAGACTCCATTAATAAGAGAATCAAGTGTTTTTCCAGTAATTGGTATATTAAAGTTGTTGGCCTCCTGTCTTGAAGAAAAAATACCTCTACCCTCTGATATATTTGTAAATGACGGAATATCTTGAGAAGATGTAAGTCCAGAGTTAGCCTGTCCGATTCTCACATATTCTTTCACTTCTTGACCACCCGCTGCTGCAATCATATCCATATCTACAAACTTTCTTAAAACGTTAGGATCTTCCTCCAATAAAGTAGCCATTGCTCCAAAAAATTTGATGCCTTCTAAGTCTAAAGTTTGATCATCATAATTAGATCTTACAAACCATCTAACTGTTTTATTTTCAAAGCCCTCTCCTGTGGTCACATTTCTTTCTCTATAATTGATATCAAAGGCAATGTCATATAGTCCAGAATTTTCATCACCTAACCATCTTAAAGAAGTGTTTTGGGTGTAGGAAAAATCCAGTGATGCAGCTCCAAACTGACTAGGTCTTGTAATGGTAGGTTGTCCAACCATGACAGTTGTTGATGTAACCAATGAGTCAATACCAGCTCTTTGAATTTGTAAGGTATACTCTCTTCCTGTCTCAGGCTGAAAATTTGTATCACTTTTATATAAGTAATTAGGATCCGTGGCAAAAATTCCAGGGTCTCTATCCAGATTAAAATCAGCGCCATCCACCATGGTAAAAGGATACTCGATTCCAGACTCAGAATCTAATATTGAAACACTCGCATTCATATAGTAAAGTGAATCTGGATTATTTGCTATCTGCAAAGCAGAGGTCGTTTCATCTATAAATCCTTTTTCAACTCTGATAAATTGCTCTGAGGAAGGCATTGACAAGATTGCATATACAATCGGAATATCCTTATACGTATCGGTTAATACCAATTCATTGTCACATCCAAATATCAATGAGACACAGCTCAAAAGTGCTAGAAACTTCAATTTCATGCTGCAAACATAGGCTATTTTCATCAAAATTAGTCTTTTGATTAATTGATTAATATCCAATTTTGTCGTAGCTGTTCCTTATGTTAGTAAATCGTGTCATTTTCCTATCTTGCACTACATAAAAATAGAATATGTCAACTGCTAAAAAACAAGTAAAAAGAGTAACCACTCACATTCTTCAGGGCATGAAGAATGATGGAATCCCGATTTCAATGATTACAGCATATGATTTTAGTATGGCTCGAATTTATGACGATGCGGGCATAGATGTAATTTTAGTCGGTGATTCTGCATCAAATGTTATGGCTGGTCACGAAACGACTCTGCCCATTACTTTAGATCAAATGATCTACCATGCCCAATCTGTTGTAAGAGGTGTAAAAAGAGCGTTAGTTGTTGTTGACTTACCTTTTGGCACCTACCAAGGTGATTCCAAAAAAGCGCTGCAAAGTGCTATCAAAATTATGAAGGAGAGCGGAGCTCATGCTGTCAAATTAGAAGGTGGGGAAATGATCATTGATTCAATTGAAAGAATTCTAAAAGCCGGTGTACCAGTAATGGGCCATTTGGGCTTAACACCTCAATCCATTTACAAGTTTGGTACCTATACAGTTAGAGCAAAAGAAGAAGCAGAAGCAAAACAATTGATGGACGACATTAAGCTACTAGAGAAAGTAGGATGTTTTGGAGTTGTATTAGAGAAAATTCCTGCCGAGCTTGCCCAAAAAGTCTCTAAGTCTTTAATCATTCCAACGATTGGAATTGGTGCTGGAAGTGGCGTAGATGGACAAGTTTTAGTTTCGCATGATCTCCTTGGGATAACCAAAGAATTTAACCCTCGATTTTTAAGGAGATATCTCGATTTGTATTCTGAAATTAAAGGTGCGGTAGAGCAGTATATTTCCGATGTTAAAGAAAGAGATTTCCCTTCTGAACAGGAACAGTATTAAATCATGAAAAAGTTACTTTATGCTTTTCTCTTCTTTGTGATCATAGGGGTAATAGCTGCAATATTTCTATACAACTCTGTCTGGAATTCAAATGTAAACTTGACTTCTGAATCAGCGGAACTTTATGTCCCAACTGGCAGCAACTATTTAGACCTGAAAAGCATATTGGAGTCAGAAAACTTGATAGAAGATTTGGCTGGTTTCGAACTTACTTCTAAACTCATGAAGTTTGATAAAAGCAAAGTTAAATCAGGCCTCTATGAAATCAAAAATGGATGGAGCAACAGGGAACTGATCAAACACTTAAGAATTGGAAAACAAAAACCTGTCAAGCTCACTTTTAATAATTTTCGCACTATTGAAGAATTGGTTGGAGGCATAACTCGTCAGGTAGAGATCGACTCGCTCAGCTTGTTATCTTATCTTACAGCTCCGACATTTTTGAACAAATTAAATATTAGTAAAGACGAGTTGCTTTGCCAATTTTTGCCCAACACGTATGAAGTCTACTGGAATAATTCATCTGAAAAATTAGTGGATAAATTATTGAGCGAAAAAGATAAATTTTGGAAATCAAATAATCGAATTCAAAAGGCAGAGGCTCTTAATCTTTCACCAACTGAGGTGTGCATTCTTGCCTCAATAGTTGAGAAAGAAACCCTAGTTGCAGACGAAAAAAGTACAGTAGCCGGAGTTTACTTAAACAGATTAAAAAGGAATATTTTATTGCAAGCTGACCCCACTGTTGTCTACGCAGTAGGTGACTTTACTATACGCAGGGTCTTGAATAAACATCTTGAATATGATAGTCCCTACAACACCTATAAGTATGAAGGTCTTCCTCCAGGACCAATCTATTTACCTGATAATACAACTGTTGATGCAGTCTTAAACCCTGAGGAGCACAACTATCTTTACTTTTGTGCAAAACCTGATAATTCTGGTAGACATGCTTTCGCAAAAAACCTAAGCCAGCATAATAAAAATGCTAGGGTCTATCAAAATTGGCTTAACAAAAGAGGGATAAAAAAGTAACTATTGCTTAACTGGTTTTGTGTCACTTCGCTGAAGCTTCATTTGATATGCATTGTTGCCATAGGTGTTTGTACCTACTAAAATCAAAATATCACCTCCAACTTTGACATCCCACTCTTGCGGGTTTTGATTTTTGTTATTATCAATCATGATAAGTTGATTGATATCCGATCGATAATGATATCTTCCGCTTCCTTCTACTTTAGCATAGGTTCCAAAATCATAGGTGAAGTCATTCTTAAAATCTATCCATGAACCGAGGTATGCATCTTTTTTAGATATTTCACGACCATTATGAACAAATTCATAATTCAAAACACCAGCTTCGATTACGGCATAAGTTTCTGGATAATTTTTAATTCGATGATCCAGGATCCCTAATGCTTGAGAACGCATTTTAGGGTCTGATGGCTTGTCTAATTGTACAGGACTACCCTCTTTTTCAGCACTTGATTTAGCGCTATTTGGAGCGTTTGTACCACAACTATAAAAAGAAAGAGTAAGGACAAATAAGACTAATGTAAGATTGTTGCTTAATTTCATGGGATTGAATTCAATTAATAACGATTCAAATATATAATAAAATTTAATGTTAACCACGCAGTTTCAAGATTGGCTCTCATCAAAGGGTATTAACAATACAAA
>CALHKJ010000073.1 GCA_938033975.1 uncultured Saprospiraceae bacterium
TTCCAACCAATGTAATTTCGATTACAGATGGTCAGATATTCTTGGAGTCAAACTTATTTAACTCTGGTGTAAGACCAGCGATTAATGTGGGTATCTCTGTATCAAGAGTAGGAGGATCTGCACAGATCAAATCAATGAAAAAAGTATCAGGTACTTTGAAGTTGGATCAAGCTCAGTATAGAGAGTTAGAAGCTTTCGCAAAATTTGGATCTGATCTAGATGCTGCAACAATGGGAGTACTTGAGAAAGGAAAGAGAAACGTGGAGATCTTGAAGCAACCACAATACTCACCTGTATCAGTAGAAAATCAAGTAGCAATTATTTACTTAGGTTCTAAAGGTAAATTAAGAAATGTACCTGTAGATAAAGTAAAAGAATTTGAAGAGCAGTTGCACATGACTTTAAAGCAAAATCATAAAGACATTCTTGATGGATTTAAATCAGGAAAATTGGATGCTGCTCACACAAGCAAGTTAGAAGAAATTGCTGCTGATTTGGCAAAACAATTTAAAGCCTAAAACAAATGTCAGGTAAGCTTAAAGAAGTAAGAGAACGAATTAGTTCTGTAAAGTCGACTCAGCAAATTACCAAAGCCATGAAAATGGTTTCTGCTGCCAAACTGCGTAATGCACAAAATGCAATTACTCAGATGAGACCTTACGCTCAAAAATTGGATAAGGTGATCAAGAACATCTTATCTAATATAGATCCAGATGAAGGAAGTTCATTTGGTATTTCTAGAGAAATCCAGAAAGCCGCTGTAGTTGTCATCACTTCTAATAGAGGTTTGGCAGGAGCATTCAATGCTAATATTTCTAAAGAAGCTTATAAGCTTTATGAAAAGTATGCAGACTTAGCTAAAGAAGGAAACCTTACTTTTTACTTCATCGGTAAAAAAGGATTCGACAGTTTGAAGAAAAGGATTCCTGGAGCTGTGATCAATAAAGATCACATTGAGCTTTTTAATGATTTGACTTTTGAGAATATTGCTGAAGTTGCAGATTCTTTGATGGCTCAGTTCCAATCACTTGATCTTGACAGAGTAGATGTATGCTATGGTGAGTTTAAGAATGCAGCAATGCAGAATCCAATTGCAGCTCAATATTTGCCAGTGGCAAAAGTGAGTGGTACGGCGGAAGAAGGAAAGAAAAGCAATGCAGATTATATCTTCGAGCCAGGTAAGAAAGAGCTTTTAGAGTCCTTGGTACCTTCTATACTTCAAACTACTTTCCAGAAATTCTGTCTTGATACACAGGCTTCTGAGCATGGTGCAAGAATGACAGCAATGGATAAGGCAACAGAAAACGCTGGAGAATTGATTAAAGAGCTGAAAATCACATATAATAAGGCTCGTCAAGAGTCCATTACCAAAGAAATCCTCGAGATTGTTGGTGGTGCAGCAGCCTTAGAGAACTAAGAACACAATAACAACACCTTTTAATATAAAGCGCTTTCGTAACAGAAAGCGCTTTTTTTTAGTTCCATTTCAAAATAAATAGAAGAAATATTAAAAAAATATGGGTCTGAAAGGCCTATAAACATTGACTTTTTAAAAAAAATTAAAAAATTCTTAAAAAAAGAGTGACCCCTGCAAAAAAGCTAGTCTAAAGGTAATAAGCGGGAAAGGAGTTTACCGCTTTTAAATTGTCAATTGTTAATACTCTATATATCCCGAAAGGGAAGATTGTTTTCAATTGGTTTTTTGGGGTTATGCGGGGTACAACCGAGAATTGTACCCTGTTTTTTTTGTCCTATACGAAGTAATGTCCCTTTTAAAAGTCCTTAAAACATAGTAATAGTCGAAGTCTGGCAGTCTCAAATCTACCTCCTAGCAGCGCATCTAATGCATTTAGTACTTTCAGGAAGAAACATCAACCTACCTTCTTGAATTGGTTTATCGCAGTTTTCACAGATGCCAAAATTTGGTTCATCTATCCTTTGAAGTGCAACTTTGAGCTTATTGAGCTTATTTCTCTTATTTCTGAGGGATGATTCAAGAACGCCTTTGGTGTTAATTGCATCCATTCTACTGATTCTACCCAAAGAATTCTCAGGCTTTACGGGTTTGGTCATTTCTTCCATACCACGTATATCATCTATATATTGCTCTATTTGCTCTTCGATTTTGGCTTTTAAAAGCTCTTTTTGCTTGCTGTCCATATCTTGAAATTAAGATTAAAGGCTCAAAGAAGAAAAACTTAGCGATAAAACACCTAAAACACTGGATAATTATGTCATTATGGCGATAGCTCCCTTTGTCAAATTGATTGCTAAATCCATGTGCTTTATGCTACTCAAACGGCTTCAATTTCTTTATTTCTTAATACCTTAGAGGTTCTAAAACCACAAGCTTGAGCAAATTAACTCAATATATAGAAAGCCTAATTTTTGTTGCAGATACTCCTATTACTATCAAGGATATCAGAGAAAGCTTAATAGCCTCCATTAAACTTAAAGCATCAAAAGATGAAGTTGCTGAATGCATCACTGAGCTACAGAAAAAATTTAAAAAAGATAAATTTAGTTTCGAATTAGTTGGGATCGCTGATGGATATCAATTTATGACCAAAGCAGCTTACCATGATGTAGTAGGAACATACCTGCGAATACAAAGCAAGAAAAAACTATCAAGAGCAGCCATGGAGACTTTGGCAATCATCGCTTATAAACAGCCAATTACAAAAAGTGGTATAGAATCTATCAGAGGTGTAAATTGTGATTATGCAGTACAAAAGTTAGTTGAAAAAGAACTCACAGAAATACTTGGTAGAGCTGATACTCCTGGTAGACCAATCCTCTATGGAACTAGTGACAAATTTATGGACTACTTTGGGATTAAGGATATTACCGATCTTCCAAAGCTAAAGGAAATCATTGTTTCCGAAAATGCCAATTCTATAGGTATGGAAGAAGGATTAGTCAAAATGCACCAAGAGGGGCTAACAGAAGATTTCCAATTCCTCCCAGACGAAACAGTAGAAGTTTCAGAAGCAATAGAAACTACAGATGATGAAGAAAGTCACAATGACGAAACTTTAGCAGAAGTTATAGAGCAAGCAAATCCGACCACAGAGGTCTACGATGCCGAGCTTGAAAATAATATTGAAGAAAACCGCAACGAACAGCCAGAAGAAAGTGTTAATAGTGAAGAAAACTAAATCACTATGGCCAAAGAGGAGAAAACACTAGTAAATAGAGTAGCTAATAGCGGTCTGATCACTTTAAATCTTGAAGATGACTACCCTACTGCAAGCATCTCAACATTAGATATCAAAGAATTTCTTTTTAAGGAATTGATCCTAAAGGAAAAAGATTTTCGTTCCTCCCTCAAGGAAATAGATTGGTCAAAATATCAAGATCATATTCTATTGATTCATTGCTCTACTGATGCCATTATTCCTGTTTGGGCATTTATGTTAATCTCAACACTTGCTGCACCTTATGCCAAAGAAGTTTATCAAGGAGATCTAGACTCCTATTTGAGAGATTACTATGAAAAAATATTAAGAAGCAGAGAATATCAATCTTTTGATCAGCAAAGAATAGTCATCAAGGGATGTAGTAATAAACCGGTACCCTCTTCTGCCTATTCAACCCTTGCATCATTGTTGCAACCATTTGCACAAAGTATAATGTACGGAGAGCCATGCTCTACCGTTCCTATCTTCAAGAGGCCCCGAAAAATCAGGTAGGTAGGTCATTTCCACCTTAAACTTGAGGAGTTCTACGCAAAAAATACTTGACGGGTACACACATTGAGTCAATCTAATTGTTAAAAATTGTTATTCATTTCTTTAGTAAAAACATTAATTATTAATTAATAAATTAAACTTGACCCATTAGATTTTTACCTACATCTTTGTTTTTCATAAGAAAAAGCCCCATTAAATAAATCTTAGTCTTTTACTGACTGTTCCTAGTTAATTCTGATATTTCCTACAATCTCAATTAAATTATCAAGTGCATTCTTTGATAGTTTAGACACTATTCAAAACTTAGAACCAAGATGAAATCTAAAAGACTTTTATTCTCTACAGTTGCCCTATTGATGGTATGCGCCCAGTTTTCATTCGCACAAGAATGTGTTATCAATTGTCCGCCAAACTTAACTGTTTGTGCAGGCTCAAGCACAAATCCAGCCTTTACAGGTTATGCTTTTGTAACAACAGGCAGTGGAACAGGTATTGGAACTGGATTTGGAAATGGAGTTAACACAGGAAGTGGTACTAGTGATTTAGATTGTATTCCATATATAATTAGCAGCTCCGATTATGTAACTAAAAATGCTGCATGTCCAGGAGCTCTCTTTATACAAAGAACATGGACGGCAACAAACCCTAATGACCCAAATGAAACAACATCATGTGTACAGACGATCACTCAAAGTGATATAGAAACACCAACATTTAGTTCTTGTCCTTCGGATATCACAATCGAGTCCGATAATGATAATTGTGAGGCTGTTGGAACTTGGGAGCATCCATCCGCTTATGATAATTGTGGTATTGCACAAATATTTTCAAATTATAATCCGGGATCAATTTTTCCTACTGGACAGACAATTGTTACTTATACGGCAGTTGATAATTGTGGTAATACTACAACTTGTTCCTTTTCAGTAAATGTTATTTGTGGGTCTGGAGGAACTGACCCAGGAACTGATCCAGGTGCTCCACTTGCTAATTGTGGTTCTGATAGCTTAAGCTATGGTAATGTGCACTTCTCACTAGACCATTGCCAATCTTATCTTTCAAATCAAAGTAATCAAGATTTCTCAGAATTTACTTCTACCATCAATGTGGCTGGTGATCAGGATTGTATGATCCTTTCATCTACTATATTATCAAGAAATAATCCTCAGACAAATTCACATTCTTGTACTGCAGGTGTATTTGACACTCCGGCGATGTGTGTTGGTATGAGTAAAGATTGTGTTTATGAAGCAGACTCAGATCAAGCAGTTAGATTCGCAGTATCTGTTGATCCATTGTTAGGTAACAGTAGAATCGACCACTTAGAATTTTATGAACTAGCACCTACACACTGGGCATTCATAGATGGAGATACTGGATTAAATGATTACCCAACAAGATATGCACTTAGAGTGACAGCTAATGGAGTTGAAATATTCCACCAGTTTGATATTCCAACTACACAAGAATGGTCTAGAGAATTCTTTGACTTTAGCAACAACCCAGCTTTTGAAGTTGATACATATACAATGTTCGAATTCCAATTGACAGCGTACTGTTCAATACTTGGAAATTCAGCATACTCAGTTTGGGATTTGGATGCCATCTCAGTTAATGCAAGCTGTGGAGATCCTACACCTGAAGACTTAGTGAGCGGAGGAACCCTTACGGGAGGACCATTTGAATTCTGTTATGATAATACGAATAGCTATTTCATAGAAGAAGATGAAATTGTTTTATCAGGAAACAATGGATCAGAGGGAAGATGGGTTGTTACAAACTCAGATGGATTGATCATTGATTTACCAAGTTCACCATACGATGTAGATTTTGCATCAATTGGCAATCACCAGAGTTTAATCTACTTTGTCTCTTACAATCCAAGTCTTACTGGCCTTACACCAGGATACTCAATTCATTCACAAATTGTTGGCTGCTATGGAATTTCTAATCCAATAACAGTAACAGGATTTAGTGGAACTTCTTGTCCTGGAAACTCAGTTCAAAATGATGATGAAGGAGAGAGTGATTTTGACATAGAAACAACACAAAATGAGTTTGTAACAATGTTTGATTTTAAGTTATATCCTAACCCAACGGAAAGCCGTTTGACTGTAGATATTTCTGGTGTTACAACTGAAGTGGTTGATATAGAACTAACTGATTCATATGGAAAACATATCAAAAGCTTATCTAAAAATCTAAATGATTCCGAAACTTTTGTTTTAGACGTGACCGACTTGGCGGGAGGCATCTATCTAATCAAGATAAGTAATGGTAGAAATGCTTTGTATAAGAAGTTTATCAAAGTTAACTAATAAGAGAAGCTGATGTTTTGATATAAAAGCGAGGTTGTTTTAAGCAACCTCGCTTTTTTTATGTATTGATTGAATGAGTCTAGGGCTAAAAAAAAGGTCTCAGTTTTCACTGAGACCTCGATGCTTATTAGCGCTCCCTCAAGGACTTGAACCTTGGACCCTCTGATTAACAGTCAGATGCTCTAACCAGCTGAGCTAAGGAAGCATTTTTAGCGATGGCAAATGTAATACTAAATAGCTATTTGTACAACTGTGGAATAAACTTTTTTGATAAGTGGAAGCTGTTGGCCCCTTTAAGTGTAAGAGCCTATGATTATTGGGTTTTGAAGGCTCTGAGTTAGCATTTGGTGTTTTATTACAACACATCTTACATCTAGGTGCTTCATGACAAATTTAAAGTCATTTATAGCCTTGGCTATCTATGCTTTCCATACCTTCTACAGGAATAACCTTCAAATTCATGTATTTGTAACTGATTTAAAAAAAATCAGCTTTCATTGCAGCGAATCTGCTCTTATGCTCTTTATACTATCAAAGCATACATAGAAATGAAAAAACTGCTATTTCTTTCC
>CALHKJ010000074.1 GCA_938033975.1 uncultured Saprospiraceae bacterium
GTACGATCAATATCTTGTTTACTCAAGGTCAGAAATGATGCACTCAATTACTCAATTTAGTCCTACCCCAGGTGGTTCTGGAGTTATTGAATATACTTTTGGTGGATTTTACTCAGACTTTATCCGTCCTGGTATATCTTCAATTGTTGCCCTGGTGTGGAGATTAATCACCTATTACCCTTATCTGATAATTGGATTGATTATCGTACCTAACTGGATTAGGAAAATTTGGTACAGACGAAGAAAGGAAGCTAGATTAAAAGCCTCATCTAAATAATGAAATCTCTTAAGTCTAGGCATACAACGGATAAAATCGAAGCCGGTTGCGATGAGGCTGGGAGAGGATGTCTGGCTGGACCTGTGTTTGCATCTGCTGTTATACTCCCAAAGAGTTATAAAAACAAAGAACTGAGAGATTCAAAAAAACTTTCAGAGGAGCAGAGAAATCGATTGGCAGAAGTTATAAAGAAGGATGCATTATATTGGGCTGTTGCTAAATGTAGTCCGGGCGAAATAGACAAGTACAATATCTTATGGGCATCAGTGAGAGCGATGCACAAAGCATTAAAAAAACTAGAACTGCAACCTGAACTGATACTTGTTGATGGGAATAAATTTTTGCCATATAAAGACATTCCATATATCTGTGTTATAAAGGGTGATGATAAATATCTGTCAATTGCCGCTGCAAGTGTACTTGCAAAAGTGACCAGAGATAATTACATGATTAAGCTTGATAAAAAGTATCCAAGTTATCAATGGATTTCTAACAAAGGCTATCCGACAATTGCACATAGGCAAGGTATCATGCAAAATGGATTGACTCCCGAACATAGAAAGAGCTTCAAGCAAATACCAACCGATCCCCAATTAAAATTATTTAAAGATCCACGAAAGTCTAAAAGATGAGTGTTGATCATTTGATAAGTGTGGCCCTTGGTGTCATCATGTTTAGTATCGGCACCTCATTGATGATAGACGATTTCAAAAGAGTATTTCAATACCCTAAGGCCTTGACAGTTGGTTTGATTTTACAAATGCTTTTTTTACCCTTGTTTGCTTTTGGTTTTTGTCTTTTACTTCCAATCAGTAATGAACTCAAAATGGGAATTGTGATCTTGTCACTTTGTCCTGGGGGAGCTACCTCTAACTTCATAAATTATTTATTGGATTTAAAAACTGCATTGTCTGTAAGTTTGACCATCATAAATAGTGTTTTAATTCTATTCACAATTCCCTTAGGTTATAAATTTTTTAGTAGTTTTTTTACAAGCAACTCTGCACAATTGAGCTTGCCTTTTGCCACCACCTTTGTAAGTATATTTTTAGTTATCCTAGTTCCAGTTATTTTGGGTATAGCCTTTCGGCAAATGTTTCCACAGCTGGTAAAAAGAATCAGTAAGCCCTTAAAATATGTATCGACAGCATTATTGGGAATCATCTTTACGATCAAAATTTTCGCAGGAGAAGATCAAGGAGGTTCTGGAATTTTGATGGAAGAAATGCTTATTATTTTTCCTATCATTTTATTTATTCATTTAGCCACTATGTTTTTTAGCTATTTGTTCTCTAAATCAATTAAAATTGAACAATTTCGTGCTTTAACTATTAGCATTGAGGTAGGTTTACAAAACACAACTTTAGCACTATTGATCACTAGCGTATACTTGACAAATAATGAAATGTCTAAACCATCTGTGGTTTATGCAATGTTCTCTTTTTTTAGCACTTTTTTATTTGGATATATTCTCAAGCAACGACTTATAAAAAACTGAAGAGATAGAGACATTTTTAAAACATAGGAAATTATTAATTGCTGTCTTTGGAGTACTGATTGTATTGAGCATGGCCTCTCTGCCATTCATAAAGTTTGCATTTAACTTCGAACAATTCTTTCCTCAAGGAGATGAGGACTTAGAGTTTTTTCAGGAATTCATAAAGGATTTCGAATCAGATGATAATTTTCTTTTGGTTGCCATTGAAAACAATCCAAGCGTATTTGATACAAGCTTTCTAAAGAAATTCAAAAATCTGAATGATGAGTTTAGCAGCCTACCACATGTAACTCAAGTTCAGTCCCTAGCCAATTTTGCCTATCCTGTCAAAACACCATTTGGCATCATGCCTATTCCGGCTTTGAATGTAGATAGTCCCGATGCCTTAGAAAACGATAAAAAAAGAATCCTCAATGATGAAAGATTCGTGTACAATCTTATCAATGAAGATGGAACAGCCTTGGTTTCGTTTATGAAAACCACGGATCAACTTTCAATTGAAGATTCTTACGAGTTGATGGATGAACTAAAGGCTTTGCTCGTACAATATGAATTTGAAGATGCACACATTCTAGGCAGAGCGTTCTTTCAATCTGAGTTAGCAGATATGCAAAAAGTAGAGGTAGTTCGTTCTACCATTCTTGGAGCACTATTGGTTGGTATTATTTTGATTTTAATCTTCCGCAAAACGATTCCAGTTTTGGTTGCATTTGGCTCAATCGGTCTTGGTCTGGTTTTGTTTTTTGGATTACTGGTTATGTTTGGAAGGGAATTAAATGCTATATCTGCTTTTTACCCAGTTCTTATGCTGATAGTTGGTACCTCCGATGTGATTCATATCATGACCAAGTATATTGATGAATTGAAGAAAGGAAAGGAAAATGATGAGGCGATAAAGATAACCATCAGAGAAATAGGAATGGCAACCTTGTTGACCTCCATGACAACCGCTGTTGGTTTTTTAAGTCTTCTGACTTCAAGATTAAAACCAATCCAAGACTTTGGAATAAACTCGGCAATGGGTGTTGTGCTTGCCTTTGTTTGTGTAATTCTATTTACCTGTGCAGTGCTTTCACTAATTCCAAAAGAGAAAATTCTTCACAATAGAGAGGAGAATGATTGGTGGTCCCAAAAGATGCTCAACATTTGCCAACTTACTTTTGATAAAAGAAAATTGATTAGTGTACTAACAATTTTGTTTTTAGTAGTTGCTGCGATTGGAATTAGTAAAGTATCAACAAATTATACCGTAAAAAGCAACCTACCTCGAAATGCGAAAATTACGGATGACTTTGAATTTTTTGAAAAGGAAATGGCAGGATTTAGACCCCTAGAATTTGCTGTTATTTTAAAAGGTGATTGGAAAGTAAGTGATTTTGAGGTTGTATCTAAATTATCCACATTAGAACAACACTTGAGAACGCTACCTATGATAAAATCGGTAACAAGTATAACTGATGTTTATAAGTCTATTAACCAAATGAATAATGGCAATAAACAAGAAGAATACAAAATGCCAATAGACAAAAATACTTTTGAAGAATATGCTGGAATGTTCAATATGATTCCAAATCAAATGGTGGCATCATTAGTCAGCAAAAATGGAGATAAGACTAGAATCTCTACAAGGATAAAAGACTTGGGTGCAGACAAGGTTAGTGAAATCGGAAAAGAGATTGATGCTTTTGTGCAAGATAACATCGATGAAAACATGATGGAGATCCGTAGGACAGGAACCGGATTGATCTTTGATAAGAATGCCATCTATATTATGGAAAACCTCACCCAAGGTTTGGGCTTAGGTCTTTTGATCATTTGTATTTTAATGGGTCTTCTCTTTAGAAACTTTAGAGTCTTATTTATTGCGCTAGTTCCTAACTTATTGCCACTAATATTTGCGGCAGCCTTGATTGGTTTTACAGGAATAAAATTGGAAGCTGTAATCTCGATAGTCTTTGCACTAATCTTTGGAATTGCAGTGGATGACTCCATTCACTTCCTTAGTAAATATCGATTGAGCTATAATAAAACAAAAGATAAAGAAGAAGCTCTAAGAATTACATTCAAAGAAACAGGAAAGGCCATTTGTTTTACAACGATAATACTATTTTTTGGATTTTTAATTATGCTCTTTTCAGTTCATCCACCCTCCGTTACAATAGGTACCCTCATTGCCGTTACCTTAGTTAGCGCTTTGGTGTCAGACCTATATATATTGCCTGTACTTATTAGAAAATTTCTTTAAGTAATAACTACCATTAATTAAGTACTAAAGAATTTCTTTTTAGAATAATCTTTTCAAAGAATAATTACTAGTTGTAGGGCGTCTGTATATTCCTTGTAGTAGCTCGAAAAAAATCACCTTTTATAGCCTTTTTGAAACCAGCGTATACTACTTTACAAAGAAGATTAAAACTTTAGTTTTGAACGCATACTTTTGAGTTTATGTCAATTTTTATTTGCAGTATAAAATAATTATTAGCTTAATTTGTTTATGCTTTTTATAGCATTGGTGGATGAATTCTTCTCGGGATTATCTTCCAGAAAAATTTATAACATCTTTTGATTGATTTGTTTTTTGGCACCCCAAAACAAAAAACTTAAATCAACAAAATTGACAACCAAAGTCAAAATCCTACTTATCATTATGTTAGGCCTTAAAGTCTGTGACCTTGAGGCTCAAACTTATTTGTTAGATAATAGTACCAATGGTGCTACTATCTCAACATGCGGCGGGTCATTTTACGATTCAGGAGGACCCAACTCTGATTATTCATCTAATGAGAATTATAGTATTACTTTTTGTTCGCCCGATGGCCAACAACTTGACTTTGATTTTGAAACAGTTGATTTCTTAATTCAAGGTCCAACAAACTGTAATAATGATAGGTTACGTATATATGACGGACCGAATGCTTCAGCAGCATTGTTGGGAACTTTTTGCTTGGATAATTCTCCTGGGAGTATAAGATCTACTGGTGACTGTTTGCATTTTACATTTTCATCAAATAATG
>CALHKJ010000075.1 GCA_938033975.1 uncultured Saprospiraceae bacterium
ATAGTTTGCTTTTTGATTATGCTTACTCGTCATTTTGAAAGCGTCATTCACCAATTTATCAAAATGCTTTCTGTCTTCAATCGGAATATAACTGCAGTGAAGTTGGCTATTCAATTGCTCAGATTCTAAATCAAACCAACACGGATCAATCGGTTTGTTTCCAAAAAAATATTTATCCTGTTTTACGATAAAGTAATCAGGGTAAGCAAAAGCAAGTTTGCAATAAGATTCATCAAACTGTACTTGATTCCTTTCTGGATAATCTACCTTAGGATACATTCTTGGTTTTGGTGTTCCAAGTTCTGATCCCTGACAAGAAAAAAGTATTGTGACTATAGCTAAGATGAATGCTCTTTTCATATTCTTTCTAGTATCGTAAATTTAATCTTCTCAATTCTCCTTTTAGAAACTGACATAACCTTCAGTTTGTATCTATCAAGGATAAATTCTTTATCCTTTTTAGGAATATGTCCTAAGTTTTCAAGGACCAAGCCTGCTAAAGAATCTGATTCACCTCTTGCTGTTTCAAATGACTCAATATCCTCTCCTGTAATTCGACATACATCATTTAATAGAGTCTTGCCTTCAAAAATGAAATTGTCATCATCAATCTTTACGTAATCAATCTCAGCATCTTCATCAGATTCATCTTTGATTTCTCCAATGACTTGTTCCATAATATCTTCTAAGGTTACAATTCCAGAACTACCTCCAAACTCATCAACTACAATTGCCATATGAAGTTTTTTAGATTGAAACTCTCTCAAAAGTTCATCAATCTTTTTCGACTCGGGTACATATAATATATTGGTTCTGATATTGGCTTGCCATTCATAATTATCATCATTAGATAACTGGCCTATTAAATCTTTTACATAAAGAATTCCTATTACATTATCAAAGTCTTCTTTGAAAACAGGAATTCTAGAATATGAGTATTCTCTAATGTCTGCAAGCAGTTCAGAAAATGTCGTGTCGATATCTACAGCAATAACATCTCCCCTTGCTCTCATAATTTGCTTGACAAGTAAGTCACCAAACTTTATAATTCCTTTCAGAATATCTGCTTCTTCTTCAGCATTTTGTTCTTGACTTACAGTTAGATCAATTGCTGCATCTATCTCTTGACGACTTGTCCCAGAGTTCCCTCTTGCCTGAAATCTTCTTTCCAATTTGGATGTCCAAAAAACCATAAAGTTACTGAGCGGAGAATACACACTACTCATGATGGCCATTGGTCCAGTCATCATCAAGGCAAACTTACGATTGTTGATACTTGCATAAATTTTTGGAGCAACCTCACCAAACAAAACCAATAGAAAAGTTACTCCTACGATTGTTATCAAAAAGCTTATCAAACTAACTAGTGCTTCAATACTCCCTGGTAAAAATCCTGATAATACTTCAGCCATAGGTCGTAAGGTTTCATCCGGCAAAACTTTGCTTAGTATGAAATCCGAAATAATCACAATCGCAATATTGATAAAGTTGTTGCTGATCAAAATGGTTGCCAACAACTTCCTTGGTTTTTCTTTTAACTCGATTAACTTATCAGAAGTCGGATCTTTATCTTGATGAATATCGTGAAGATCATTTGGAGAAAGAGAAAAAAATGCAACTTCAGATCCACTTACAAGAGCAGAACAAATCAATAAAAAGATTAAAACTAGAATCCATAGAATAAGAGTCCATTCAAAAGCATTAGCCAATAAATATTCAAATAAAAATAAACTGTCCGGCGGTTCGCTGTCCAAAACTTATGGATGTTTTTTAGGTATGTAAATTAAAATGGTAAATCATCTTCAGCTGGTGGTGCCTGCACTTGAGGATTTGCTGCTGGTGGTGCTTCTTTTTTTGGCGCTGCAACAGGTGGGAATTCATCCTCTGGTCCAGGCATAAAACCTGAGCCTCCGCCCTCTTCTCTCTTTTCTAATCTTCTTGTGATAACTGCACGCACCTCTGTTATATATTTATCAACACCTTGTTGATCCTGCCATTTTCTTGTAGTAAGCTTCCCTTCAATATAAATCATACTGCCTTTTCGGAAGTCCTTTTCTGCTCTTTCTGCAGCGGGTCCCCAAACAACGACATTGTGCCATTCTGTTGCAGTTTGCCACTCACCGTTTTTATCTCTATAGTTTTCGTTGGTCGCAACAGGAAACTTGGTTACTGCGCCACCATTATCAAATCTTTTTATTTCTGGGTCTTTCCCAAGATTGCCTATGAGTATTACCTTATTAATCATATGTTTCTAGATTATCTTGCAAATATAAATCTAATAATTTTGGAAATGCATATTCAGAAAGACTATTAGTAATTAACATATTTGGTCCTCCATCTAGTATTTTTTGACACCTTACGGTAAATATTTTTCCATAAATCGTCTGATGAGTAAGTTGGTGCTTATAGCTTGACTGCTTTTCAATTGCTATTTTTCCTTTTACACTTATCCCAAAATCCTTGAATTCTTTTTTCAAAAGTTCTTTTTTTATGTCGATTTCAGCTTTGCTTTCAATTAAAAAAAACTCATACAAACCCTTCCAAATATCTTTTGCTTGCCTACGATGAATTAAAAAATTTCCTTGATCATCACGTAGATCAATGAAATTTAAATAGCGATTTTTCTTCTTGATTTTCTTCAATTTGACTGGCAAGAATTCAACTATATTTTCTTTGTGAGCAATACAGTTTTTTGACATAATACATTCATTGCAATTTGGAATTCCTGGTGTACATTGAAGCGCCCCAAAATTCATAATTGCTTGATTGAATACTGCTGGATCATCTACTCTTGTCATCACCTCTTCAAGATATATTTGAATCTCCTTTTTTGTTTTGTTATTTAGAATGTCAGAATCATTTCCGGTATATCGAGTGATAACTCGCAAAACATTTCCGTCGAGAACTGGTTTTTTGATACCAAAGGCAAAGCTTCCAATCGCAGCAGCAGTATAGGGACCTATTCCAGGTAAGGCAATGATTTGATCATATTCATTAGGAAAAACGCCAGCGTATTCTTTGACAATAATGTGTGCCGATTTCAAAATATTTCGTGCACGACTATAATAACCCAAACCCTCCCAAGCCTTTAGCACCTCGTCCTCATTTGCGGAAGCGAGCATATCAACATCTGGAAATTTATCAATGAAGGAGAGATAATAATCCCATCCTTGCGCAACTCTTGTTTGTTGTAGAATCACTTCTGAGATCCATATACTATATGGATCAGTTATTCCAGACCATGGCATATCACGAGGATTTTCATCATGCCACTGGAGCAATCTTTTTAAAAATTTGTTTTCTTGCGTCATAAAAAAAGGAGATGCAATTTAATTACATCTCCTTCTATTCTAAAACATTTATGAATTTAAGCTGTCAAACTTGTTCTTATAGTATTGTAATCTCCATATAGATATTTGATATTTTGCTTTAGTGCTTTTCTCGCAAAAAAGATTCTACTTTTCACAGTACCTAATGGCAAGCCCAATTGATCTGAAATCTCTTGATATTTATATCCTTCAAAATGTAACTCGAAAGGAATTCGTAAACCCTCATCTAAGTTACCAACCATACTCTCTAGTTCATTTAGAGAGATGTTTGTATCTGCTTCATTTCGAATGGTCTTTCCTGAGTTGATGTAAAACAAGTTTTCAGTCTTGTCAATAACAGTATTCGCCTTTTGCTTCTTTCTGTATTGATTGATGAAAATGTTTTTCATGATTGTAAACATCCAAGCCTTAAAATTTGTACCCGGTCTAAACTTTTCTCTATTAGAAATGGCCCTAAGCGTAGTCTCTTGATATAAATCCTTTGCTTCCTCTGAATTCTTAGTCAAATTATAGGCAAAAGCATTCAGTGAGCTATTCAAAGTGAACAGTTGATTATTAAACTCTGGAACTGACATAAGCGTGTGTTTTATTTACTTTCAAAAATAATTGAAAGTTAGACAAAATACAAGTTTAACTTAAACAAAATCACTTCATAAAACATCATTCGTAGAACGAATATTTGTAAACAACTCATTATCAATGTGTTATAAAATAATTTGAGAAAATTAATTTTCATAAAAAAATGAAAATTACTTCTGAGCCTTAGACAAAAGGTAGATTGTAATAAATGCAAAGACAACATTGGGAATCCACATGGCTATAATCGGCGGTAAGTTTAGATTATAACTAAAGGTTTCGGAAAATTTGGACATGACCACAAAGATGGAGCCCAGCACAATGCCAACAGCCAAATTCCAGCCTACTCCCCCCCTTGACTTACGAGAAGCAACAGAAGCGCCTATTAGGGTTAGTATCAACACAGCTACAGGATCTGCCGTCCTTTTGTGTATTTCAAGTAAGTACTTCTTAATATTTCCTAGACCTCTTTCTGAACGTCTTTGCACCGCTTCATTCAATTCTGGAGTAGTCATCGTTAACATATCCTTATCGTTGATAATGAAGTCTTGAGGAGTGAGATTAAGAACTGTATCCATCTTTGATCCCTTGGCCAAAAGCAAGTCTTCTCCTTGATCATAAAAATGCCTTTTTTCATAATCAATTAAAGTCCAAAGATTCGGTTCTTCTTTCAAACTAATCTTGCTCGCCTTAATTACATATCCCAACTTACCATCCTTGAACTTTTCAAACCGAAATTGTTGGCCTGTTGTGTCAGCTCTCCTATAATATCTCAGATAAATTTTTTCTTGGGGTGCTACATAAAAATGGATATGTGTACCCATCGTCCTTTCCTTATGTCTAGCGATATACTCATTTTCAAAACTCGTCTTTAGCTTGTTGGCTCTAGGAATAATATAATTACTCCCAACCCATAACAATCCACCAATGATGCCTCCTGAGATTAAATATGGGACCAAAATTCTTCTATAGCTAATTCCTGCGCTAAGCATTGCTACTATCTCTGTGTTCTTTGCAAGCCTAGAGGTAAAAAAGATGACAGCAATTAATGAAAATAAAGGCCACAATAACCCATTGATCCATGGGATAAAAGGAAGATAATAATCAGTAAGAATTTTTGAAAAAGGGATATCAAGGCTGATAAATTTATCTGCACGATCACTAAAGTCAATTACCAAGGCTACCATGGTGATCAGTAAGACCGTAAAGAAAAAAGTAGTCAGATACTTTCTTATAATATATTTATCAAGTTTATTCAATCACAACTTTGTTTGCAGTTTTGGTATCAATGCATCTTTCCAAGTTCCAAAGCTTCCATTCAAAATCTGCTTTCTTGCCTCTGTAACCAACCATAGATAAAACCCAAGATTATGTAAAGTTGCCAATTGGCCTGCAAGTAATTCCTTTACTTGAAATAAATGGCGCAAGTATGCTTTACTATGAGTTCTTGATGTTTCAACTGAGCTTTCTGAATCGATAGGGCTGAAGTCATTTTTCCACTTCAAGTTTTTAATATGTATGACACCATTAGAAGTATACAATAATCCATGTCTAGCATTCCTAGAAGGTAATACACAATCAAACATATCAATTCCCAAACCAATGCACTCCAATATATTTTCTGGTAAGCCAACTCCCATTAAATATCTTGCCCGACACTCTGGCAAGATTCCACAACACAGCTCCGTCATCGCATACAAGTCTTCATGTGGCTCTCCTACTGAAAGTCCACCTATTGCATTGATTAAACGATCTTTTTTAGAAATATATTCCGCAGATTGTTTTCGCAAATCTGGGTAGACACTTCCTTGCACAATCGGTGCAAGTGTTTGTTCGTAATCATATTTTGGTTCGGATTGGTCAAATGCTGTTAAACATCTTTCTAACCACCTATGGGTCATATGCATCGAACGTGTTGCATATCGCTTTTCACATGGATAAGGTGTGCATTCATCAAATGCCATAATGATATCTGCTCCTAAGGATCTTTGTATATCCATAACATTCTCAGGAGTAAACAAATGCTTACTCCCATCTATATGCGATGAAAAGGTAGCACCTTCTTCTTTAATTTTTCGTTTCTGGCTAAGTGAGTAGACTTGATAACCACCACTATCGGTAAGTATAGGTTTTGTCCAATTGATAAATTTGTGAATACCTCCTGCTCCTTCTAAGACTTCCATTCCCGGCCTCAAATACATATGATAGGTATTCCCTAATATTATCTGAGCCTTTATGACCTCATCAAGTTCTTTTTGATGAACTCCTTTTACAGTTCCTATTGTTCCAACCGGCATGAAGATAGGTGTTTCAATATCACCATGGTCGGTACTTAATACTCCTGCCCTTGCATTACTTTGCTTATCTAATGCTTTTACTTCAAAACTTATCATCTATTTCTATTAAGATCCATCTTAAATAATATTCCCACCATCAAAAAGAAGACTAAGATAGAAGTTCCTCCCTTACTCATCAGTGGTAGCGGAATTCCAACTACAGGCATGATACCCATTGTCATTCCAATATTTATGAAAACATGAAAAAATATAATGCCCGCTACTCCATACATATAATAGCGAATGAAATCCAATCTGGTTCTCTCGGCCATCATAATTATTCTATACATCAATACAAAGAATAATATAATAACACAGATAACTCCAATAAAGCCATGCTCTTCTCCAATTGTACAAAATATAAAATCAGTATTTTGCTCTGGTACGAAGTCTAGCTTTGTCATTGCGCCATTCAAAAATCCTGTTCCTAAAAAACCACCAGAACCAATAGCTGTTTTTGATTGTATAATATTATATAAGGAACCCCTTGGTTCACATAAGTCTGGTCTTAACCAAACATTGATTCTATCTTGTTGATGAGGTAATAGAACATTGTTAAAAGACCAGTTGGTAATCAAGGTTAAGATTACAGAAGTGGCACCTGATAAAATTGTCAAAGCCAACTGCTGAATTTTATTTTCCTTTATCATATAAACAGCCAATCCAATCATTGCTAAAAGCAATACGCCAAAAACAGGATATACATAACCATATCTGTAGAAAACAAAACTTGCCAATGACAAGAGCAAAAAATTGGCGAGAAAACGGATATCTGAATTGATTGTAACCATCAAAACACCAATCACTGCAAGTAGGGTAAG
>CALHKJ010000076.1 GCA_938033975.1 uncultured Saprospiraceae bacterium
GGGACATACAGATAGTGCTGGTGACTTTGATAAAAACATTATTCTTTCTGATCAAAGAGCAAGAGCAGCTAAAGACTATTTAATCTCTAAAGGCATAAGCTCAAGTAGAATAAAGTCAAAAGGTTTTGGTCCGAGAATTCCGGTCGATACAAATGATACTCCGCAAGGAAGACAAAACAATAGAAGAGTAGAGTTTGACTTAAGTTACTAGTCAGATTGTAATTTACAACAACAAAAAAGGCAACTAAATTTATTTAGTTGCCTTTTTTGTTGCAGGGGGTTGAACCCCTTGGTTTTTCTGGTTTTTGAGTACTAGAGCTTGTTTCGGAAGAGCTTAATACCCTTTGGATTGTTTGTGGTTTTTGAATATTTGAAGTTTTACTGCAAGGGGTTGAAACCCCTTAGAAGCATTTGTTATAGCTTATAGTCTTTCGTCTTTCGTCTTGCATCTTTCGTCTTACATCTTTCGTCTTACATCTTTCGTCTTTGGCCTTTCAATCATTATGATACTTCTCTCCTTTAATAATGGTGAAGCCCCTATATAATTGCTCAAGAAAGATGATTCTTATAAGCTGATGAGAGAAGGTCATCTTTGATAAAGAAATCTTACCAGCAGCTTTTTGTTTTAATTCTTTTGAGAACCCATAGGCACCTCCTATTGCAAAGATTAAGTGTTTGGTTGCAATCATCTGTTTTTGTTCTAAGAAGGCTGCAAATTGCCTAGAATTTAGCTCTTTACCGTTTTCATCTAAAAGGATTAAGCTGTCACCGGCTTGAAGTTCGTTGAGGTATAATGTTGCTTCTTTTTTCATTAATTCTGTCGGTGACAAACTCTCACTGTTCTTTACATGTTTGAAGTGCTTGAGCTCAAAACGAGTGTAATGAGAAATTCGTTTAGTGTAAAGCTTGATGCCTTCTTCTATGAAAGCTTGCTTATTTTTTCCGATATACCAAAGAGATATTTTCATAATAAAAAAGGGCTATCCAAATTTAATGGATAGCCCTTTAATTTATTTATAAATAGCTTGTTATTTGCTAACAACTACTTTTTTGTTAATAAAACCATCTTCAGTAATTACATTCAACATATAAACTCCTGAAGGAATTTGAGCTATGTTTAACTCAACTTTATCATATTGAATATTGTAAGCTTTTTCTGTCATCAATACTTTACCATCTATGTTGGTAAGATTGAAAGAAACAACTTCAGAATTGTTGTCAAGAATTAAATCAACAATCAATCTGTCCGAAGCTGGGTTAGGGAAGATCTTAACATTCAAGTCATTATTAACTTCATCAACATCACTATAAATCCCTATTTTCATTGGCATATAAGCTGTATATGCATTGTTGATTGAGAAATCTCTATTTTCAACATCATCCAAATCAGCGGTACTTCCAGTTCCTGTAAATGTTCCAAATTTTTGCTGATCAAATCCTGTTTGAGCAGCTAATTGTGTAGCAGCATAATCAAAGTTAGGAAGACTTGTAGTTTCTGCTGCAACAACTCTATATTGACTTCCACTAGTTGATGCAGGTCTCATATGAGCCATTAAAAGATAATGTGCATCATCTGTTAATTCAACAGGTGCACCGTCTTCAGTCAACAAATTCACAGTTATGTTTCTAATTTCCTCAGCCGTTAAATCATCAGTGATAACGATATCTTCAGAGCTTCCTAAAAGAACTCTTTCTGTTGGGTCTGCTATAAAAAATGCATCTCCTTCATCGTTAGAGTTAAACCATTGATAAATTTCTACAGTAATGAATCCAAAACTATTCGCTAGGTCTTCTACCACAACTCCAAAGCTAACTGGACCTACATTCAGACCAGCACCATTTGGCACATAGTAATGATTACCATACGACTGATAATATTGATCTGGAGCAGCTCTAGCACCTAGATATTCACCTCCTGCTTCAGCTTCTGATTGAACTTTTGCAAAAGTGTTATCTGTAATTTCAAAATTGTAGCTATGCGTGTTGTTATCTAAATTCTCATCATTATCTGATATCAAATTGTAATTTCCAGTGTAGCTAGCAACTTCTGCTGGAGGAGTCCAAGTAGCTGGGAAAAATCTGTTTTCATCAAGTGAATCAAATGGAATGTCACCAAACTCAAGAGTTTGAGCATGAACAACTTCACCTGTACCTGTATTAGTAACAGTTGCTTCAACAGCAACATTTGTTATTTCTACATTACCAATGTTTTCAATATCAATTAAGAAAGGAATCTCATCAACCTGTGAAACTGGTGTTTGGAAATTCGTTGCTACTGCATAGAAGTTTTGGTTAGCTCTAATATCTGCAGTTCTTACATTTTTAATAACAACATCGTCAATCAACCAGAAGTAATAATCTCCTTCATTTGCCGTAAATCTCAATCTTACCGTTGGAGAATTTGCAGCTTCTTGAATACTAAATGAAACGAACTCAGTCCCAACAACATTCTGGAAACTAGCTGTAAATACATTTTCGGTGTCCACCAATCTTTCATCACTCCACGTCTGACCATCATCAGTAGAAACAGCAAAGAATGTATCTCCGTTAAGAGGCATGTTTAACTGATAAAACTCAACTACAGGAAAATCAACGGCTGATAAATCAATAGTTGGAGAAATAAGCTGAGAAGTATGCTCAAATGGAGGATTGTTATTTTCTAGTCCTTCATCAGTACCACCAGTAGATAACCTATCAAAATCTATAATTGCTGCAC
>CALHKJ010000077.1 GCA_938033975.1 uncultured Saprospiraceae bacterium
GATCACTCGTAGGCATGCTTGCTGCACAAAAATCTGCAGTAGATAGATTTGCTTCTTTGGCGGGACCAGCAAGATCTTCAGATGTATTGATTTTGGAGCAGGTTGGAAAACAAGCACCATTTGTCGTTCCAAATTTGAAAAAACAGTTTGACAAAATAAAAGCTGGCGAATTTATTGAAGATGTCGATCCGACATTAATGGCTCTACTCAGACCAAGTGCACAACCATTCTTACACTCATGGTTTCAGTATATCCCATCTGAGGAATTTGCAAAACTCACAATTCCAACTCTGATAATTCAAGGGACAACCGATATTCAAGTAGAAGTAAAAGAAGCAGAAATGCTTCATGAAGCATTAAGCAGTTCAACACTAAAAATATTTGAAAACTCAAATCATCTTTTCAAAGATGCGTCAGAAGATAGAAATGAAAATCTAGCAACCTATTCAGACCCAACATTACCCTTGAGTGATAATATAGTTAAAACAATCGTCGAGTTTATAACTGGTGCCTACGACAAACCCTGAAAACCATCTGTCGTCTCCCAATGTTCCCGTCTTTTCGGCTTTAGGCTCCCGATTCCCGGCTCTCGGCTCTCTGTTCTCGGCTCCCGGCTCCCGTCTTGTCTCTTGCGGAACTACGGCGCCAACCTCTCCTTAATAAACTTCCCGTTCTCCATCCTATACCTAATCCTATCATGAAGTCGACTAGGTCTACCCTGCCAAAACTCAATCGTTTTTGGTAAGACAATATAACCTCCCCAATGTGGAGGACAAGGAATTTCAGTGCCCTCAGGATATTGTTCTTCCATCGCTTCTTGTGCTTCTTCCAATACTTCACGGCTTGCAATCACTTCACTTTGATTACTCACCCAAGCACCAATCTTACTTGCTCTTGGTCTAGTCTTAAAGTACTTTTCAGATACCTTTCTTTCCACCTTCTTCACTACTCCATTTATCCTAACCTGTCGCTCCAGCTCTTTCCACAGAAACAATAATGACACATTAGGATTATCCTCTACATCAGTTCCTTTTTGACTATTATAATTTGTATAAAACACAAATCCTTCATCAATGCCCTTCAATAGAACTGTCCTACTTGATGGCACTCCGTCAGTTGTTGCAGTACTCAATAACATTGCATTCGCTTCTGGCACTGACGAAACCTTAGCCTCATCAAACCATTGCAGAAATTGTTGGAAAGGATTGGCAAGAAGTGTATCGACATCGATACTTCCTTTCTTGTAATTTTCCCTCATATCTTTTAACTCATTACTCATTGTCCAAAATATCTGTTGCTGTTTCAATAATAGGTTTAGGAGTCAATCGCTTACGCAAATTACCAAACTTGGATTTTGCTCTATAAGCCAACCAATACATCACTGGTACTACAACCAGGGTCAAGAAGGTCGCAAAGGTCAATCCATAAATAATTGTCCAGGCCATAGGTCCCCAGAAATCTGCATTGTCTCCACCAATAAAAAATTGAGGATCAAGATCAGATAAAAAAGTGAAGAAATTAAAATTGAAACCAATCGCCAATGGATACAAACCTAGAATAGTTGTTATCGCTGTCAATAATACTGGTCTCAATCTTGTTGCCCCTCCTTGTATAATCGCTCCTTTGACATCCTCAGGACTCAATTCATTCATACTTGAATAACCCAATTCTATTCGCTTTCTCTTTACCAATAGATTGATATAATCCACCAATACAATCGCGTTATTCACAACAACTCCCGCCAATGAAATTACTCCTACGAAAGTGAAAATCACATTGATGTCATCTCCAGTAATCAAGTAACCAAGCAATACTCCAATCGTACTAAATAATACTGAGAAAATAATTATGAACGGAGAAATTATTGAATTAAACTGTGCAACCAAAATGATGAATATTAAAAACAAAGCCATTAAGAATGCAGTATTCAAAAAGGCCATATCCTCTGCTTGTTGCTGCTGCTCCCCAGTAAATTCATATCCATATCCTTCCGGAAATGGATACTCAGCCATCATATCTTTTAATTCCGCAACGATTTCATTGGCGTTGTAACCATCCAATACATTTGAAGAAATAGATACCAATCTATCCCCATCTTTTCTTTTGATCGAACTGTAAGTGGATGAATATTTTACATCAGCAACTGCAGATACTGGCACCTGAGCAATTCTCCCGTTTGCCGGATTTCTGAAAGTGATTTTTTGATTCAAAAGATCTGAAACATTTGATCTGTAATCTTGATCCAATCTTATCACGATCGGATAATCATCATCGCCATCCTTAAACTTCGATACTTCCTTTCCAAAAATTGAAGTACGCAGTGAACTTGCAATCTGAGCTGTTGACAATTCATACCTTCTTGCGGCAGTCCTATCAATATTGACCAATAATTCAGGCTTTGTCAATCCTACATCTGTAGATAATCCCTCAACACCTGGAATCGATTTTGCATCTAGATACTTTTTGATATTGTCTGAAAGAACCAATAAGCTGTCTATGTTTTCTCCTGTTACCTCCATGTTAATAGCCTTCCCTGTCGGAGGACCACTAGCATTTTGATCTACCGTTACCTTCACTCCTGGGTATCCCTTGACAGCAGCACGGATATTTTCCATAGTTCTTTTTGATGATTTCTCACCTCTATCTGATGAAGGTACAAAGGCTATTGTGATTCTGCCCTTGTGTGGAGTAACTCCTGGCTCAGGTGGTGCATTAGGATCAGAAGTATTCTCTCCGACTTGAGCAAGCACAGACTCAATAATTCCTTTATCATCTTCAATCACTTTAGATATTTGCTCTTCCAATTTTAGCATCACCTCATTCGTTCCTTCAATATCTCTACCTAGTGGTGTTTCCACAAATACATTTACGTAAAGTGGATCTGTCTCAGGAAAGAATACAACCTTTGGAGGGAACATCCCGATCAACATAAAGGTCAATATTAAAAGCAAGAAAGTACCTAATAGGGTGAAAGTTGGTGTCCAACCTCTTAATACAAAGCTTACAAATCTATTGTAAGCTCTTTCCAATTTAGGCAAGCCTCTCTCTTGAAAAATAAACGATAAAGGTCTAAGGATAAAGTAATTAGTAAGACTTAAAATCGCTGCCAAAACCAATATATTCCTCGCTGTATTTATTCCTCCAAAATGAGCCAGTACAGCTAACAACAAACAAGCGACTGCCCCAAGAATGATATTTCTTCTTTTTCGTGCGACCAAGGCTTTGTTATCAATCTTTTCATCAACTTTCATAAATCTTGAGGTGAAAACTGGATTGATAACCAAGGCTACAAACAATGAAGATGATAATACAATAATAAGAGTCAAAGGCATATACTGTAAGAAGGTCCCCATAATACCAGGCCAAAAAGCCAATGGTAAAAATGCAGCCAAGGTGGTACCTGTAGAAGCAATAATCGGCCAAGCAACCTCACTTGCTCCAAACTTTGCGGCCTGTACCCCTGAATAGCCCTCC
>CALHKJ010000078.1 GCA_938033975.1 uncultured Saprospiraceae bacterium
CATTGAAGCAAATATCGATTACAGTTCTGCTACTTTGATTGATTTGTTGGAGGGATTTGAAGTGAAAATAGGAAACACATTTGATGCATTTATTGAGGGTTGTACCAATTTGTTTACTGATGGAATTGAAGGGACAGAAAATAAATGATTTTCGGTAAACATATCTAAGTTAAGAATAAGTCTCCATTTGATTTTCCAATAAATTGAATTAACCCATTTTATTGGTATCCTTCCGCTTGTAATTTGAACAATTCAGCATAAAGCTTTTTATTTTCTAACAACTCCTCATGGGTTCCAATTTCCAATATACGTCCATGCTTTAGCACCAAGATTCTATCTGCCATCCGGACTGTAGAAAACCTGTGGGATATGATAATGGCAGTTTTGCCTTTGGTAATTCCAATAAAACGTTGAAATGCTTCATACTCTGCTCGAGCATCCAAAGCAGATGTTGGTTCGTCAAGGATAACAAGCTTTGCATCTTTCATGTAGGCACGACCCAGCGCGAGTTTTTGCCATTGACCTCCTGAAAGATTTACGCCACCAGGAAATTGTTTTCCCATTCTAGTGTCATAGCCAAATTCTAAATCTTCGATTACATTGTTGGCCAAACTCATTTCTGCTGCAGATTCTATTTTATCAGCATTTTGAAATTGTGAAATATCGCCAACTGCAATATTTTCTCCAGCTGTAAAATTGAATTTTATAAAATCCTGGAAGATGACTCCAAAGTACTTCTGGTACTCCGACTTTTTATATCTTCTTACATCTACACCATCTAGCAGAATACGACCTGATGTAGGCTCATAAAATCTTAAGACCAATTTTATCAAAGTAGTTTTCCCTGCGCCATTCTCTCCTACAAAGGCTAATTTTTCACCCTGCTTCAATTCAAAGTTCAGTTCTTCTAAAACAAATTCTTTTGATTCTGGATATCGGAAACTTACATTTTCGAAAGTAAAGCCATTTTTAATTTGGGTAGGCAAAGGAAGTAATTCTTTATCAGTGAATTGCTCTACTTCAATATCTAAAAAATCAAAGTAGTCTTTTAGGTATAAAGCACTTTCTGCTATTCTTGAAAACCTAAAAAACATTCCTTGTAATCTTGATCGTAATCTATTGAAAGAACCTGACAAAAATGTTAGCTCTCCAACAGTGAGTAGGCCAGATACTACTCTTAGTATGATTAAAATATAGGCACCGTAATAAGCTGCAATACCTAGTACATTAAGAATTGAACCCCAGACTGTTCGCTTAATAGTCAATGCTCGATTGGCTAAATAATATTTATGTGCAAGCCTGCCAAAACGATCAGATAGAAAAGAGGTGAGACCAAAAAGTTTTACCTCTTTTGCAGTGTCACGACTGGCACCAGTATGTCTGAGGTAATCTAGTTCTCTTCTTTCTACTGTCCAAGATCTTGCAAGAGAATATGAAGAACTACTAAAGTTAATTTCATTGACGAAGGAAGGAATGATCGCAACAACTAAAAGTACGATCAACCATGGTTCGAAGACAATAAGCGCTACAATAAGAGAACCAACCGTAATGATATCTTGAAGTTGTGATAGAATATTTGTTAGAAGCCCAACCCTCGAACTGGTTTGCCTTCGCGCTCTTTCCAATTTATCATAGAACTCTGGGTCCTCTAAATCCTTTAATTCAATTTCTTCGGTTTTATTTATAATCTCAACAGAAGACTTATTGGAATACAAATCGCCAATGAGTCCATCGGTCAAGTTTGTCAATCTACCTACGATGTCTGAGAAAATTATGACGGCAAACTCAATCGCAACATAGGTCCAAAGTAGTGTAAGGTTTTTTTCATCAAGTTGAATTTGTAACAGTACCTCATCTATGATCAGTTTACCAATCCAAAGTATAATAATAGGAGTAGCTGCATTGAGCAATCTCGAAATAATGTTGAGCAGGAATAATTTTGGTGCAGCTTCCCATACTTTAGAAAAAAATCTTGGAACATACCTCAAGGCTTGAAAACCTTCGCTCCATTGAGTGTCTTTGCTATCATTTATTGACTTTAATTTTCTTCTTGCCATCTTATGCTTAAAACCCTAATTGGGTCATGAAAGTTTTGTTTTTACAAAAAAGTTAACTTATTCTATATTTTTAATTGACTTAGCTGCGACTTGCAGTATTAATGAAGTCTTGAATCCTCATTGCACCTCAATGTTTGTTCGATTATTGATAAAGTAAATACTATTTTAGTGTAATAAGCATTCTAAGACCGACTAAGAATATTAAGTATCATAGTATATGAGTAAATCAAAAATTTGTCAAGCGATTATTTTCTCCTTTATTTTCATTATTGGTGGCTCAAATATTCTTTTTAGTCAAATTTCTATAAATGAATTCTCTGCTTCAAACTTAAACTCATTCAGAGATAACTACGGAAGAACTGAAGATTGGGTGGAGTTATACAATGACTCTCAAAGTGAGGTGAATATTAGCGGTTATCATTTATCAGACAAATCGGCAAAACCTATGAAGTGGGCTTTCCCATCGGGCACCACTATTCCGAGTAAAGGATTTCTTGTAGTATATTGTTCTGGCAGAGATAGCTTGGTTTATGGTCAATATCACAGTAATTTTAAACTGGCACAAACCACAGGTAAAGATATTATTTTGCTTTCTGACCCTGCTGGAAATATTTTAGAAAGTCATGAATTAGATTTAACCTTAGTTGAGCACTCTCGTTGTCGTGCTGTTGATGGTGGGGCCGATTGGAAAATATGTATCGAACCAACTCATGGTAGCTCAAATGCAATTGGCTCAAAATATTCAACTTACACCAATGTTCCATCAATGAGTTTGGAAGCAGGTTATTATGCTGGAGAACAAGAGGTAGTAATTATAAATAACGATCCTGATGGTCAGCTCAGATATACCTTAGATGGGACTAATCCTACAGAGAATTCTCCATTATATGAAGGTCCAATTAGAATAAGTAACACAACTGTAATAAAGGCACAATCATTTAGTACTCATCCAGATATCCTTACAGGTAAGATGGTTTTTAATACTTACCTAATTGATGAAGATTATAGCTTGGCCGTATTTTCTGTTGCAGCGGATGATGTGATTGATCTTGCCAATGGGCAAGGAGAGTTAATTCCTATTGGTTCAATTGAATATTTTAATTTGAACAAAGAACGTGAGGCAATATCATTTGGAAGTTTGAATAGGCATGGTCAAGATTCTTGGGCCTTGGATCATAGAAGTTTAGACTGGATATCTAGAGATGAAATGGGTTATTCGAAAGCTGTGAATGCGGAATTGTTTTCATATTCAGATCGCGATGAATACCAAAAATTTATGTTTAGAAATTCAGGGGATGACAATTATCCTGCTATCGATGATGGAGATCATGAAGGAAGTGCTCATATCCGTGATGAGTATGTTCATACATTATCTCAAAATGCAGGGCTTGAATTGGATGTAAGAGCTGTGGAGCGAGTTATTTTATTTTTGAATGGACAATATTGGGGTGTTTACGGGATGAGAGAACGACCTGTTGATCATGATTATACTGGATACTATTATGATCAAGGCAAATATGATATACAATACCTTTCAACATGGGGTAATACAGAAATAGAATATGGGGGTGGAAGAGCTCAAAATGAATGGGTGGCATTGCGAAATTTTATTCTGACTAATGACATGAGTGTTGATGCAAACTATGCTATAGCTGAAGATAGTATCAACATGAAAAGTTTGATTGATTATATGTTAGTCAATTTGAATGTTGTCGCTTCAGATTGGTTGAATTATAACACTGGATGGTGGAGAGGTTTAGATCCGGATGGTAATCATAAGAAGTGGGGATACATTCTTTGGGATCTTGATGCTTCCTTTGATTATTATATAAACTATTCAGGTGTACCTAATATTAGTCCAAATGCAACGCCATGTGATTTGGAAGAAATTGGTGATTACATGGATTTATTTTTTGGGAATCCAGGATTTGATTTTACAGACCCAGGAGAGATCGATGTTCCTGGGGAATGTGGTTCTATACTGAATGGCTCTTCTCCCTATGGTGTTGACAATCCACTTTTTATTGAGACGATAGAATCCTATAATTTCTGTTGTGAGAATTGGGATTTTATATGTGATTTCGTTTATGAAGAAATTGCAAGTAATGAAGGTGTTGCATTAGATCCAGTTGGACTTAATGAAAATTTTGATGTTGGACAACATGAAAAAATCTTTTTCAAACTTTTGCGTGAAAACGCTGACTTTAAGCAATTGTACTATGGGAGATATGCTGATTTGATGAATAGTGCTTTTAGCTGTGATAATATGATTCAAGTACTGGATAGTATGGTCATGACCATCAGGCCAGAAATGCCAAAGCAAATTCAAAGATGGGGTGGAACTATAGAAGAATGGGAATCTAATATATTAAGGCTGAAAAATTTTATTTTGGACAGATGTGAGCTACTTGATGATGGTGCCTTGGATTGTTATCCTGAATTAACTGGGCCCTATGAAATAACACTGATGGTTGAACCAAATATAGGAATTGGGGAGATTGACATTAGTGAATTGGATATCGAAGAATTCCCATGGGTAGGGAAATATTTTGGAGGGACAGAAACTGAAATCAAAGCCAAAGTATTTGATGATTATACTTCTCTGTATGAATTTAGTCATTGGATAAGTAATGCAGGAAATGTTATCAGTCCCAGTACTTTGGATCGCAGGGCATTTATTTCGTTGGGCCAAGCAGACACCTTAACAGCTGTGTTTATTATGACTGGTGTGGATTTGGATGGAGATGGATTTCCAGATGGTGTAGATTGTGATGATAGCAATCCAAACATCAATCCTAATGCAATAGAAATTTGTGACAACATTGATAATAATTGTGATGGAATGATTGATGAGGGTTTTGGAGTACTGTATTATCAAGATTCGGATGGGGATGGCTTTGGAAATCCAGCGGTAAGCATTATAAGTTGCACAGGACAATCCGGTTATACTTTGAATAATACGGATTGTGATGATACCAATCCAAATATAAACCCAAGTTCCATCGAAATCTGTGATAATCTAGACAATAATTGTAATGCACAAATAGACGAAAATTTGTCTAGTACATACTATGCAGATACAGATGGAGATGGATTTGGAGATCCAAATGTAACTATGGAAAGTTGTACTGGCATAGCGGGTTTTACCTTGAACAATACAGATTGTGACGATACCAATCCTGATATTAATGAAGCGGCTATCGAAATACCGAACAATAGTATTGATGAAAATTGCGATGGAGTAGATGATTCCACTGGGGAAGACCTTGATGGAGATGGTTATTTTTCTGATGTGGATTGTGATGACAATAATCCTGCAATCAATCCGGGAGCTGAAGAGATTTGTGATGATGTAGACAATAATTGTAATGGGCAACTAAACGAAGGTCTTACGATGACCATCTACCTAGATGCAGATGGTGATGGCTTTGGTGATGCTCTGAGTTCAATTCAGAGTTGTTCACTTGAAGCAGCTTATGTATTTAATAATACTGATTGTGATGACAACAACTCAAGTATAAATGCTGAAAGTGCTGAAATTTGTGATGGGGTCGATAACAACTGTGATGGTCAAATTGATGAAGGCTTTACTTTTGTTAGTTATTACACAGATGAAGACGGTGATGGTTATGGAACAGGTGAAGCTTTCCAGTCATGTAATGAACCTTTACTAGCATCAACAGAAGATGGGGATTGTGATGATAGTGATCCATCAATCTATCCAGGATCATTTGAAATACCTAATAATGATATTGACGAAAATTGTGATGGTGAAATAGTTGTCATTG